>JBBSOT010000052.1:0-19762 GCA_038259455.1 Hyphomicrobiales bacterium
CAGTATGCCGGCTCAGGCATGCATCTGCATGTTTCGCTCCTCGATGGTGCGCAGAAAAACGTGTTCTCCGAGTCGGAAGGTGAGAGCTGGTCTTTGCCGCTGCTGCGAGGGCTCGGCGGACTGTCTGCGACGATGGCCGAGTCCATGCTGGTCTTTGCCCCGCACGCCAATTCGTGGCGGCGGTTTGTCTCGCAATCCTACGCCCCGGTAGCGCCTACCTGGGGGGTCAACAATCGGTCCGTCGCGCTTCGCGTGCCGGCGGGCGACGCAAAGAACCGCCGCATAGAGCACCGGCCATCCGGCGTCGACGCGAATCCTTATCTGATTGCCGCCACAGTGCTCGCTGGCATCGCCAAAGGCCTTGATGAAAATATCGATCCAGGACCGGAAACGACCGGCAATGGCTACGAGGCGGAAGCGGCGACCGACAATGCGATGCCGGCCGACTGGCGCTCGGCAATCGAAGCGGCAAAGAAATCGGCGTTCCTGCAGCAGGCTCTCGGGCCTGAAATGCATCGCACTTTCACTGCGATAAAGCAGTCGGAATATCTGCGGGTCGCCCGCACCATTACCGAACTCGACTATCATCTCTATCTGCACGAGGTGTGAATCTTGACGCACCCTAACAAATTTGGTGGCGCCCACCGGCCTTAGAACATATCATGAATCTATGGCACCGCTCCCCATTCGCGAAAAGCTCGCAATCCTTTCCGACGCCGCAAAATACGACGCGTCCTGCGCGTCTTCGGGAGCAGCGAAGCGAAACTCCCTCAAGACGGGCGGCATCGGCTCTACCGAAGGCAGCGGGATCTGCCATTCATATACTCCCGACGGGCGTTGCATCTCATTGCTGAAAATCCTGCTGACGAATTTTTGCATCTACGATTGCAGCTACTGCATCAACCGGTCATCCTCGAACGTCCGCCGCGCCCGCTTCACCATTGACGAGGTCGTGTCGCTGACGATGGATTTCTACCGCCGCAACTACATTGAGGGCCTCTTTCTGTCTTCCGGTGTGGTCAAGTCGCCCGACGAGACAATGGGCGAGATGGTCGAAATCGCGCGCCGGCTGCGGGAAACCGAGAAATTCGGCGGCTATATCCACCTGAAGACGATACCCGAAGCCTCGCCGGAACTTGTTGAGCAGGCCGGTCGCTTCGCTGACAGGCTGTCGATCAATGTCGAGTTGCCGACCGACGAAGGCGTCAAGCAATTGGCGCCTGAAAAGAAGCCGGAGACCATTCGTCTTTCCATGGCCAATCTGCGCGCCAAGATCGAAGAAAAATCCGAGCCGACATTACGCACCAAGCGCCGGGAGCGATTTGCGCCGGGCGGCCAGTCGACACAGATGATCGTCGGCGCCGATAAAACCGCAGATGAAGGTATCCTGGCAACCAGCGCAAGACTCTACGGCAGCTACCGGTTGCGGCGTGTGTATTATTCTGCCTTCAGCCCGATCCCGGACTCTTCTTCCGCTTTGCCACTGAGCAAACCGCCACTCATGCGCGAGCACCGGCTTTACCAGGCCGACTGGCTGATGCGGTTCTACGGCTTCTCGCAGCCAGAAATCCTTGCCGGCACGGCAGATGGCATGCTGGACTTGGAGATCGATCCTAAGCTCGCCTGGGCGCTGCGCAATCGCGGCCTTTTCCCGGTCGATGTCAACCGCGCTGCACGCGAGCAGTTGTTGCGCGTGCCCGGCCTTGGCACCAAGACCGTCAACCGCATCATTGAAACGCGCCGCTACCGAAGCCTCAGGCTCGAGGATGTGGGCGCCCTGTGCGGTTCGATCGCCAAGGTACGCCCGTTCATCGAGGCCGAAGGCTGGTCGCCGGGCGGCCTCACCGATCATTCCAATCTGCGCGAGCGCTTGGTCGCTCAACCGAAGCAGCTGTCGCTTTTCTGACGATGCAAGAGGCGTTTTCCCTCGCGAGGATCCAGGTGGCGCTCGAGGGCCCTGCCGATTTCGAGGGCTGGCGGCGCGCGGCCCGCTGGCTGGCGATGGAGCGCGTACCGGCAACGGATGTGGATTGGAGCGTGGCCGGCATGAAGGGGAGCGCAGCACCCTGGCTCGACCCGCTGCAGGCTGCCGGGTCATTTTCCGTGCCCAAGGATTTCGTCACGTGCGCTGCCACCGTGATCTGCCACAATGATCCCGAGCGATTTGCCCTTCTCTACCGGATTCTTCTGCGTTTCGCGGACGAGCCACACCTGATGAAGATCGCCTCCGACCCGGATATCTTGCGCCTGGCGGCGATGGAAAAGTCGGTTCGCCGCGATACCCACAAGATGCGTGCGTTTGTGCGTTTCAGACGCATCGCTTCAAGCGAAGCAGAGCGCTACATCGCGTGGTTCGAACCGGAGCATTTCATTGTCGATCGCAATGCCCCCTTCTTCGTGCGCCGCTTTACCGGAATGCGCTGGACGATACTGACACCTTACGCTTCGGCCGATTGGGACGGTGAGCGCCTGGCCATCGGCCCTGGCGCGTCGAAGTCGGACTTGCCGACCGATGATGGCGCCGAGGAGCTTTGGCTGACCTATTTCCGCTCAATCTTCAATCCTGCGCGTCTGAAGGTGAAGGCGATGCAAGCGGAGATGCCGAAGAAGTACTGGCGCAATCTTCCCGAGGCGTCGCTCATTTCCGGTATGATTGCCGGCGCCGGGAATGCGTCAAGGGAGATGATCGCGAAAATGCCGACGCAACCGGCGCCCCACCATGCCAGACTCCAGGCCAAGTATTGGCCGGCTCTCCCGGCGAGTGAGGGACTGGACAACGGCGCAGGAGCAGCATCTCTGGAAGAACTTGGCGCCAAGGTGAAGGGATGCAAGCGTTGCCCGCTCTGGCGCGAGGCTACGCAGACAGTGTTCGGTGAAGGACCCATAGACGCGCGCCTCGTCTTTGTGGGGGAACAGCCGGGCGATCGGGAAGACATCGCCGGAAGGCCTTTTGTTGGACCGGCGGGCAGGCTTTTCGACACTATTCTCGACGAGGCTGAGCTCGACCGGGGCATGACTTACGTCACAAACGCAGTGAAGCACTTCAAGTTTGAGCCGCGCGGCAAGCGTCGCATACACTCCAGGCCGAACGCCGGGGAGGTTCAGGCGTGCCGCTGGTGGCTGGACAAGGAATTGTCGCTAATCAGGCCGGATCTCGTTGTGGCGCTTGGCGCTACAGCCGCCCTATCGCTGCTTGGGAAGCCAATGGCCATTACCGGGATGCGCGGCCAGGTGATTGAGCGGGACGACGGGCTGAAGGTATTCCTGACGATCCACCCCTCATTCATCCTGCGTATTCCCGACGCGCGCGACAAGGCTGCTGAGCAAGATCGGTTTCTGGCCGATATCCGGGCGGTGAAGCAATTGATGGTGGCCTGACGCAGCGAGACGCTACTGATCGCTTCTATAAGAAAGGTCAGGGGATTGCTGGAGGACAAGCCAGGGATACCGGCCCCCAGAGACCGTCCTCAGCGAACCAGAATTGCGCGCAGATCGTTCACATTGGTGCCTGTCGGCCCGGGCACAAACAGGTCGCCAATCGCATGGAATGCGGTCCAGGCATTGTTACCGGCGAGCATGGCCTTGGCGTCGACGCCTGCCTTACGCATGCGCGCCACCGTGGTGCCGTCGGCAAAAGCGCCGGCATTGTCTTCGGAACCGTCGATGCCGTCAGTGTCAGCCGCCAGTGCCGCAATTCCCTCAAGACCGGCGATCCCGATGGCAAAGGCAAGCAAGAACTCGCTGTTGCGACCGCCCTTGCCTTTGGCTTTCAGCGTCACGGTCGTCTCTCCCCCAGACAGCAACAGGACCGGCTTGCGGAAGGGTCTGTCGCGCGCGGCAATTTCACGCACAATTGCCGCATGGACACTACCTACCTCACGCGCCTCGCCCTCAATTGAATCGGACAGGATAACCGCCTCTATGCCCTGTCGCTTTGCCTCGGCGGCCGCAGCCTCCAGCGACACGCCGGCCGAAGCGATGACCTGCACGGAATTGCGCGCGAAGCGCAGATCGTCGATACGGGGCGCATCGGCGTCGGACGCGTTCAGATGCGCCGTTACCGACGCCGGCAACTGTAGGCCATAGGCGGCAACGAAGCCCAGCGCATCGGCACGACTACCAGCATCCGGGATTGTCGGCCCGGAGGCGACCATTGCCGGGTTGTCGCCGGGAATGTCGGAGACAACGAGCGATACGACACGCGCCGGATGCGCCGCTGCCGCCAAGCGTCCGCCCTTGATCCTCGATACGTGCTTGCGGATGGTATTCATCGCCGCGATGGGCGCGCCGGAGGCGAGCAGCGCCTCGTTTACGGCAATTTCGTCATCCAGCGTCAGCCCATTGGCCGGCGCGGGCAGCAATGCAGAACCGCCACCCGAAATCAGCGCCACGACCAGATCGTCTTCACTAAGCCCGGAGACCTTCTCAAGGAGCCGCCGCGAAGCCTCGAGGCCCGCACTGTCGGGCACGGGATGTGCGGCCTCGATGATCTCGATGCGCTGGCATGGCGCTGCGTAGCCGTAGCGGGTCACCACGAGACCCTCCAACGGTCCCACCCAGGCGTTTTCGAAAGCCGCCGCCATCTGCGCCGAGCCCTTTCCCGCGCCGACAACAATGGTGCGCCCTTTCGGTTTTTCCGGCAGGTGATCGCGTATGGTGCGCTCGGGATCGGCAGCCTTCACGGCAGCGTCGAATATCGCGGTCAGGAATGGTTTGGGATTCAGCGTCACTGGAATGCGTACCTCACATGGCTCGGTCCTTGGTCCTCGTGGGGGCAGTGCGAGCCGCTGCTGGGCAATGCCGAACTGATCACAAGGCACCGACATGACAGCGTGGTCATCACATTGATAATCCCGAAACGGGAATAGCCCAGAGGACACCGGATCCGGTGACCGGGATAAAGCAGGTTTGGATGGCGTCAAGTAGGCGTTCAGGAATCGCCTCGCTCCAGCGTGCTCTTGGCCGGCACCCCGGCGATGTAGACTTCCGCCACAGTACGATCGTCGCCGAGTGTCTGCATCAGGAACAGTTCCTCGGCGAGCGTCTCGACAGTCTCCATTCTCAGACGCATCGCCGGCGTCGCACGTGAATCGAGGACGACGATGTCAGCCTCGCTGCCCGGCTCCAGTGTGCCTGCCCGGTCGGCAATCGACAGCGCCTCGGCATTGCCGCGCGTCATCTGCCAGAACGAGGCAAGGGGATTCAGCTTCTCGCCATTCAGCGCGATAACCTTGTAGCCCTCGTCCATCGTGCGCAGCATCGAATAATTTGTGCCGCCTCCGACATCGGTGGCTGCGGCAATACGCAACGCCTTGGTCCGCGTCCGGTAACGCTGGTAATCAAATAGCCCCGAGCCCAGAAACAGATTGGAGGTCGGGCAGAACACCGCGACCGACCCCGACCGCGACAGCGCATCCGCCTCGCGCTCTGACAAATGGATGCAGTGACCGAAAAGGCTGCGCTGGCCGAGCAGGCCGAAGTGTTCATAAACATCCGTGTAGTCACGCGCTGAAGGATACAATTCTTGGGTGAAGGCTATTTCGGCGTGGTTTTCCGACAAATGTGTCTGGACATGCAGGTCCGGATACTCGCGCGCCAGCGTACCGGCCATCTCCATCTGCTCAGGCGAAGAGGTAATAGCGAAGCGCGGCGTGATTGCGTAAAGCCCACGTCCACGCCCATGCCACTCGGCAATGAGGGCCTTGCTGTCGTCATAACCGATTTTTGGCGTATCGAGGACCGCTTCGGGCGCGTTGCGGTCCATCATCACCTTGCCGGCAATCACCAGCATGTTGCGCTCCAGCGCCTCGGCGAAGAAGGCCTGCGCCGATTCCTTATGCACTGAACAATAGGCCGCCACCGTGGTCGTGCCGTGTCGTATCACTTCATCTAGAAACAGCCGCGCGATGCGCCGCCCGTGCTGCGGGTTGGCGAACTTCGACTCCTCCGGAAACGTGTATCTGTTGAGCCAGTCGAGCAGTTCGGCACCATAGGACGCGATCACCTGCATCTGGGGAAAATGCACATGCGCGTCGATCAAGCCCGGCAGCAGCAGATGCGGCCGGTGATCGATCATCATGACATCTTCGCCGGCTGTGGCGGCCACATCGGCGAAGGCGCCCGCCGCGACAATCTTCCCGTCACGCAGCAAAAGGCCGCCGTCTTCCTCATAGACAAAGGCGCCGTGGTCCTCGGCATTGTCCGGCCAGCGCAAGAACGAGAGCGTACGGCCGCGCAGGAGTGTATCGGTCATTCTGTTACCGCGCTTCTTCGAACCATGCGGCGAGCAAGGCTCGCTCCTTCGGCGAGATCTGCGTCACGTTTCCAGGCGGCATTGCGTGGCTTCGACCGGCCTGCAGGTAGATCTCGCGCGCATGATTGGCGATCTCGGCATCGCTCTCAAGCACAACATTCTTTGGCGCAGCGTGAATGCCCTCATACGATGGCTCCACGGCATGGCACATGGCGCAGCGGCCGAGCACCGTGTCGCGTACCGCCGGAAAGTGCGCCGAGGCGACGAACGGCTCGGCCGAAACAGCAAGTTTGTCCTCGCCGGTCAATATCTTTGGAGCCGTCGACAGCCACATGATGACGATGAAAAGGATACCGGCGACCAGCCACGTCCAGTGCGGGTTGCCGGCGCGCTTGTGCACGGTGTTGAAATAATGCCGGATCAGCACGCCGATGATGAAGATCAGCGACGCGATGACCCAGTTGAACTGCGTCGCGAAGGCGAGCGGATAGTGGTTGGACAGCATCAGGAAAATGACGGGCAACGTCAGGTAATTGTTGTGCAGCGACCGCGTCTTGGCGATGCGGCCATATTTCGGATCCGGCTTCCTGCCGGCAATCAGGTCGGCAACGACCACTTTCTGGTTCGGAATGATGATCAGGAAGACGTTGGCTGTCATGATCGTGGCGGTAAGGGCGCCCAGATGCAAAAAGGCGGCGCGACCGGCAAAAAGATGCGTGTAACCCCACGCCATGAAAACCAGGACTGGATACAGCACCAGCATCAGGGCGGTATCGTTCTTGCCCAGTGGTGATTTGCACAGCATGTCGTAGATCACCCAGCCGAGCCCGATCGAGGCAAGCGAGAGCGCGATGGCGGCAGGCGGCGATACGTCGAGCACATTGCGATCGATCAGGAAAAGATCGGCTCCCGCGTAGTAAACGACCGCCATCATCGCGAAGCCTGAGAGCCAGGTGGCGTAGGATTCCCACTTGAACCAGGTCAGGTGCTCGGGCATCGAGGCCGGCGCGACAAGGTATTTCTGCACGTGGTAGAAGCCACCGCCATGCACCTGCCATTCCTCGCCATAAGCGCCTTGCGGCATGCCGGGTCGCTGCGTCAGGCCAAGGTCGAGCGCTATGAAGTAAAACGACGAACCGATCCAGGCGATGGCAGTGACCACATGCAGCCAGCGCACACCAAAACTCAGCCATTCCCAGAAAATCGCGAAATCGTTCATCGCAACACCCTCTCCGCTCCCGACATTACGGCTTGGGATTCAAACGGAAAGGGGGGACATGCACGATGACTTTCAAAAAAAAATGGAAAATACTATCGTCCTCAGCAGAGGAATCGAAGCAGCATGGCCTATCTCGACAACATCGCTGTGTTTGTAAGAGTGGTCGAGCTCGGCAGCCTGTCATCGGCCGGCCGCGACATGCGGATTTCGCCAGCCGTCGCCTCCAACCGCATCAAGGAACTTGAAAAACACCTCGGCGTGAGACTGTTCAACCGAACGACAAGACAATTGATGCCGACAGAACATGGTACGGCTTTCTACGTCGGCGCAAAGGCTGTTCTTGATGCGATTGCCGAGGCAGAGGCTGCTGTGAGCGCGCTTTCAGGCCAGCCGCGCGGCACCATCCGCGTCACCGCGCCGCTCGGCCTGGGACGCCGCCTGATAGCGTCGGGCATCCCCGATTTCCGTGACAAATATCCGGATATCGAGGTTCGTCTGCGCCTGTCCGACCATGATGTCGACATCATGAAGGAAGGAATCGATGTTGCATTCCGGCTCGGCCGCCTCGAGGACTCAAGCCTCAGGATGCGGGGTATCCTGGACTGCGAACGTGTGCTGGTCGCGGCGCCCTCCTATCTCGCTGCGCATGGCGAGCCAAAGTCTCCGCAGGATCTGGTCAGCAAGGGCCACGACTGCCTGATGCTGCGATATCCGGGCATGCGAGAGCACTTCTGGATCTTCAATACGCCCACGGGCCAGCAGAAGTTCGAAGTGAGCGGCCCATACGATTCGGACGACGGTGACGTGCTCACCGGCTGGGCGCTGGCAGGCCGCGGGATCATCAACAAGCCCCGCTTTGAGGTCGAGCCTTTCATCCGCGATCAGCGTTTGAAGATTATACTGCCCGACACCCCGCCTACTCCCGTGCAACTTGCCGCCGTCTATCCGCACAAGAACCTGCAGGATCCCAAGGTCCGCCTGCTGCTCGACTTCATGGCCGAGCGCTGCCAGCGCCTGATCAAGGACTTGCTGGCCGGACGCTAGTCGCAACGAATCCAGGGAAAACTTGTTTGTTGTCGCCAGCCTACTAAATATCCCGATGATTGCATTGCCGCTGATGCCCTTTTCGCCAGAGAAGTTGTGCCTGGGCCTCTGGCCTATCCCTCCAGGATGGCCACTTAACGTAAGGAGTCTTCCACTATGGACACCATTTCCACCAAGAACGACCTCAAGTCGAACGCCAGGAAGCAGTCGATAGAGATTCTCAACGCCCGCCTGGCCGATTCCATCGATCTCGCTTTGACCACCAAGCAGGCGCATTGGAACGTCAAGGGGCCGAATTTCATCGCAATTCACGAGATGCTGGACACCTTCCGCAAGGAACTCGATGGCCATGTCGACACGATTGCCGAACGCGCCGTGCAGCTTGGCGGCACTGCCCACGGCACCACGCAGGACGTAGCAAAGGCGACGGGTCTTGATCCCTACCCGACCGACATTCACAAGACCAAGGACCACCTCGCCGCACTGATCGAGCGTTACGCTGCCGCCGCGAAGCTGGCGCGCAAGTCGATTGACGATGCCGATGAGGCGGGAGATGCCGACACCGCCGATATATTCACTGCCTATTCGCGTTCGCTCGACAAACTGCTGTGGTTCCTGGAAGCACACACGCAAGAGCCGAACTGAGACGTCTGGCCGCCCGGAAAGAACAGTCAGCCTGCACTCAGTGCTCTCAAAATCTCAGCGGTGGCCAGCGCGGCGATCACCGCTGGCCGCTTGTCATTGACGCTTCCGCCACCGATTGGAGAGACAAGGCGGTTGAAGCGCAACTCGGTGCCTGCCGCCTCGCGAAAGTACCAGCTTTTGAACGTCGCCTTCTTTGTCTTCGAGCCGATCATGCCGACATAGGCGGCGTCGCTTCGCTGCAACGCAGCAGCCACGATGAGGAAATCGAGCGCGTGGTCGTGCGTGAGCACCACGAAGGCGGAGCGGGCCGGCGCATCGCGAACCATCTCTTCAGGAACTGCTGTAAGCTTAAGCTCGACACCTTCCGGCATCCCGTCCAGCGCATCGGCGCGTGTCTCAACGATCACCGTATGTACCGGCAAAAGGTCAAGCGCGCACGCCAGAGCTTGGCCGACATGCCCGCCGCCGAACAGGTATACATGTGGCCGGCTGGCGTCGTCAGCCTCGGCCGCCCGGACACGCTCCGCCCTGAGCCTTTCGTCTGCAAGCCGTATGGAAACGTCAACCCGACCGCCGCAGCATTGGCCGATTTCAGGTCCTAGCGGCACGTCGAGCGACACCCTTTCACGGGTAGTCTGACCGACAGCGTCGAGCGATGACAGCAATTCCCGGGCCTTGTCGATCGCCATGAATTCGAGTTGCCCACCGCCGATCGTGCCATAGATCTTGGTCGGCGCCACCAGCATCCAGGCACCCTGTTCGCGTGGCGTAGATCCCTTCGCACCCGTCACCTCGACCAGCGCGGCTTTATCAGACGCGTCGAGGAAACTCCGCAGAAGACTGGCGGTGCGGCTCATGTCTTCGCGGCTTGCGCCTTCAGCCGCTCAATCGTCATCAAAACCCGCTCAGGCGTTGCGGGCGCGTCAAGACGCGGACAGATTTTGTGATCGGCAACGCTCGCAACTGCATCGGACAGAGCGTGTAGCACTGACATGCCGTGCGGCAGTGGCGGCTCGCCAACCGCCTTCGAGCGGTGGATCGTGGGCTCATAGGCCTCGGACCAGTCGGTGAGCGCCACGTTGAAAATCTTCGGGCGATCGGAAGCCAGCGGAATCTTGTAGGTTGACGGCGCATGCGTGCGCAGACGTCCCTTGTCGTCCCAGACCAGTTCCTCGCTGGTCAGCCAGCCCATCCCCTGAATGAAGCCGCCTTCCACCTGGCCCATGTCGATAGCGCGGTTCAGCGAACGTCCGGCATCATGGAGGATGTCGGTGCGCTCGACCACATATTCGCCTGTCAGCGTATCGATCGAAACCTCGGAGCAGGCAGCCCCGTAGGCGTAGTAGTAGAAGGCATGGCCGCGGCCTTTACTGCGGTCCCAGTGGATCTTCGGCGTCTTGTAGAAGCCGGCAGCCGAAAGCTGGATTCGGTTGAGATATGCCCGGTTGACCAGTTCATTAAAACTGATCTCCTGATTGCCGACACGCACGCGGTTCGCCAGGAAAACCACCTGATCGGAGGGCACTTGATAATGATCGGCGGCGAAATCCGCCAACCATTTGCGGATCTGCCGCGCTGCATCCTGCGCCGCCATGCCGTTGAGGTCGGCGCCCGAAGACGCCGCTGTTGGCGCCGTGTTCGGAACCTTGGCCGTGGTGGTCGCGGTAATCTTGACACGATCCAGATCGATCTGGAATTCCTCGGCCACCACCTGCGCCACTTTCAGATGGAGCCCCTGCCCCATCTCGGTACCGCCATGGTTCATGTGCACCGAACCGTCATTATAGACATGAACCAATGCACCAGCCTGGTTGGACTCCGTCTTGGTGAACGAGATGCCGAACTTGACCGGCGTCAGCGCAATGCCGCGCTTGATGAACCGGCTGTTGGCATTGAATGCTGCAATCGTGCGACGACGGCCCGCGTAATCAGCGCTCTCCTCCAGCTCCGCCACGATGCGATGGATGATGTTGTCCTCCACCGTCTGATGGTATGGAGTGACGTTGCGTTGGCCTGCGACACCCATGGCGTCGTAGAAGTTCAGCTTGCGGATCTCGAGCGGATCCTTGCCGACCGCGAAGGCCACCTCATCAATGACGCGCTCTGCTCCAACCATTCCCTGCGGGCCGCCGAAACCCCGGAACGCCGTATTGGAGACGGTGTTGGTGTAGAGCGGCGCGGACCTGGCGTGGACGGCAGGATAATAATACGCATTGTCGCAGTGGAAAAGCGCCCGGTCGCCCACGGGTCCCGACAGGTCGGCCGAGAAACCGGCATTCAGCGCAAACATGAAATCGACGCCGAGAATGTTGCCTTCGTCATCGAAGCCAACTTCGTAATCTATCGCAAAGTCGTGACGCTTTCCAGTCGCAGCCATGTCTTCGTCGCGATCGAGCCTGATCTTGACGGTACGGCGGTGCTTCTTCGCGGCGATCGCGGCAATCGCCGCCCACTGGTTGGACTGCGTTTCCTTGCCACCGAAACCACCGCCCATGCGGCGGACTTCGACTGTCACCGCATGACTCGGCACGCCAAGGACGTGCGCCACCAGATGCTGTGTCTCGCTTGGGCCCTGCGTGGAGCAATATATGGTGACTTCGTCGTCTTCGCCGGGCACCGCCATCGAGACCTGGCCCTCAAGATAGAAGTGGTCCTGCCCGCCCAGTTTCATGCGGTTCTTGATGCGGTGCGGCGATGCAGAGATCGCAGCTTCCGCATCGCCACGCTTGAGTGTCAGAGGCGTCGTTACCTGCTTGTCCTTGGCTGGATCCAGACCCCAGATGCTGATGACCGCCGGCATTTCCGAATATTCGATCCTGGCCAAGCGCGCAGCGTGGCGGGCCTGTTCGCGCGTCTCGGCAACAACCGCAAAGACCGGCTGGCCATGGAACTGCACTTCATTGTGAGCAAACACTGGATCGTCATGCATGCCGCTTGGCGAGACATCGTTTTCGCCCGGTACGTCGGCATGGGTGAGCACATCGATCACGCCTGGCGCAGCAAGCACTTGCGACAGGTCGACCTTGGTCAGCTTGCCGCGGGCGACAGTCGATAGGCCGATGCCGACATGCAGCGTTCCGGCCGGCTCCGGCATGTCGTCAATATATACGGCTTGTCCCGAAACATGCTTGTACGCTGAATCGTGCCGCTGTTCGGTCGCAACGCCGCCGCTGATTTTCTGAGCCTTCGGATCGGAGGTGGCATGCTTGTTCATGACATTTCCCTCACGCAGCGACGCTTCTTGAAACCTGCACGGGAGCCTTCGTGCCCGTCGTCTCCATAAAGAAGCGGAGCAGCAGATTCTTGGCGACCAAAGTCCGGTATTCGGCAGAGGCCCGCATGTCGCTCAGCGGCGAGAAATCGGCATCGTAAGCACCGTTTGCAGCCTCGACCGTGTCTTCTGTCCAAGGTTTGCCGCGCAGGGCTTCCTCGACCGCGCGCGCCCGCTTCGGCGTCGCCGCCATGCCGCCGTAAGCGATTCGGGTCGCTGCGACCGTACCGTTCTCCGCCACGGTCAAATGGAAGGCGCCAAGCACGGCGGTAATGTCTTCGTCGCGGCGCTTGGTGATCTTGTAGACACCGAAATGCACGACTTTGCCCGGCACCGGAACATGCACCGCCTCGACGAATTCGCCGGGCTTTCGATCCTGCTTGCCATAGGCGATGAAGAAATCTTCGAGAGGGATGGTGCGCCGGACCTTCCCTTGCCTGAGCGTCAGGCTGGCGCCAAGCGCAATCAAGGGCGGCGGCGTATCGCCGATCGGCGAACCATTGGCGATATTGCCGCCGATTGTACCCATGTTGCGCACCTGTTCGCCGCCGATCCTGTCAAACAATGGCCCGAGTGCTGGAATGCGATCGGCAAGCATCGAGAAGGCGTCCGTGTAGGTCACCCCGGAGCCGATGGTGATGACGCCGTCGCGGTCCGAGATGCCGCACAACCCGGCGAGGTTGCCGATGAAGATTGCTGGCGAGATGCGGCGCATCTGTTTTGTCACCCACAACCCGACATCGGTGGAACCGGCAACAATTGTCGCATCGGGGTTTTCTGCAAGTATCTCGGCAAAATCGTCGGCATCAGCCGGCACGATCAAATGCGCGGCTCCTGCGCCGATCTCGATGCGCGAGCCATCGTTCAGGGCGACGAGCCGCGCCATCACCGCCTTGCGCTCTTCTGCAAGCGGGTCTTTCGCCGCCTTGCCGTAGCTTGAAATGGCGCGGGCGGCGCGCATGATCGCCTCGTAGCCGGTGCAGCGGCAAAGATTACCCTGCAGAGCCTTTTCGATTGCAGCATCGGACGGATCTGGCGACTTCATCCACAATGCGTAGAGCGACATGACGAAGCCCGGCGTGCAGAAGCCGCATTGCGACCCGTGGAAATCCACCATCGCCTGTTGCACAGGATGCGTCTTCCCATCGGCGCCGCGCAGGTGCTCGACAGTCACGACGTGGCTGCCATTGAGAGAACCCATGAAACGAATACAGGCATTCACCCCTTCATAGACCAACTCGCCTTTTGAGAGCCGACCGACCAGAACCGTGCAGGCGCCGCAGTCGCCCTCGGCGCAGCCTTCCTTGGTACCGCGCAACGACCGCCGGAGCCTCAGATAGTCGAGCAGCGTCTCGTCCGGTGCGACCGAAGTCAAAATCACATCTTCGCCGTTCAGGATGAATCGAATTTCACCACGGATCTTGGTTTTGGCCATCGCTCTAGCTTCCCCGGTAGGTCGAATAGCCATAGGGCGAGACGAGCAGCGGTACATGATAATGGCGATCCTCGGCCATGCCGAACCGGATCGGGATCACGTCCAGGAACGCGGGCTCAGGCAGCTTGGCGCCTTGTGTGCGAAGATAGTCGCCGGCGGCAAAGACCAGTTCGTATTCACCGGTTTCGAAGCCGTCGCCCTCGAGCAGCGGCGCTTCGCAACGCCCGTCGGCATTGGTGACGACCGTCTTCAGATGCACGCGCTCGCCGTCGGAAAGGCGGAACAACTCGATCCCGAGACCCGCAGCAGGCAGGCCGGAAGCGGTATCGAGAACGTGTGTCGTCAGGCGTCCGCCCCCTGCATTCGACATCCGGCAGGTCCTCCATTGGTCCGTCAATGCGCGATTGTGCGCCAATTAAAGGCCATGCATAAGTCCGGGTGAAGCCGAACGCCACAAAAAGACTTTCAAAAATTTCGAGGGAATTCTTTCGCCGGCCCCGCGACTATCGTGAAATCGAGAGACCGGTTCGAGCCGGCGACGGAGGAAGATGCGCTACTATCGGGACATGCATGGCTATGGCCAGAACCCGCCCGACCCGGAATGGCCGGGAGGCGCTCATGTCGCCGTGCAATTCGTCGTCAACTATGAGGAAGGTGGCGAGAACTGCGTCCTCCATGGCGATGCAGCTTCAGAAGCATTCTTGTCCGAAGTCGTCGGCGCAGCGCCATGGCCGGGCATGCGCCATTGGAACATGGAATCCATCTATGAGTACGGTGCGCGCGCCGGCTTCTGGCGCTTGCACCGTCTGTTTACCGGCGCCAATGTTCCGGTCACAGTCTATGGCGTCGCAACGGCCCTGGCGCGCTCGCCCGATCAGCTCGCAGCGATGCAGGAGGCAGGCTGGGAAATCGCCTCGCATGGCCTGAAATGGATCGATTACCGCGACCATTCGCCTGAGGACGAGGCACGCGACATGGAGGAGGCTATCCGCCTGCACCTGGAAGTGACTGGCGAGCGACCGAAAGGCTGGTACACCGGGCGCACCTCCATCAACACTGTCAGGCTGGTCGCTGCCGAAGGCGGCTTCGCATACGTGTCAGACACCTATGATGACGACCTGCCCTACTGGGTCGACCATGACGGTCACGGCAACCCGATTCCGCCGCAATTGATCATCCCCTACACGCTGGACGCCAATGACATGCGTTTTGCCACGCCACAGGGTTTCAATTCGGGCGACCAGTTCTTCGCCTATCTGAAAGACAGTTTCGACACGCTTTATGCAGAGGGCAAGGCTGGCCGCCCGGGAATGATGAGTGTTGGCCTGCATTGCCGGCTGGTCGGACGTCCGGGGCGGGTGGCCGCGCTCAAGCGTTTCATCGACTACGTGAAAAGCCATGAAAAAGTATGGCTGCCGCGCCGCATCGACATTGCCCGACACTGGTTTGAGCACCACCCCTACAGCCCGCCGGCGCTGCGTCCCTCGCGCATGGGCGAGAGCGAATTCGTCAAGGCGTTCGGCGGCGTTTTCGAACATTCGGCCTGGATTGCAGAGCGCGCCTGGGGTCTCGAACTCGGCCCTGCCCACGACACAGCAGGCGGCCTGCACAATGCGCTGGCGCGCGTCTTCCGCGCAGCCAGCGATTCAGAACGCCTCGGCGTACTCAATGCGCATCCTGATCTCGCCGGTAAATTGGCGGCAGCCAAACGCCTCACGCCAGAATCGACAAACGAACAATCTTCCGCCGGCCTTGATGCTCTGACTGATGAAGAGCGCAATCGTTTCACCGATCTCAATGCCAGCTACGTTGCAAAGCACGGCTTCCCCTTCATCATCGCGGTCAAGCGCAGGACGAAGGACGAGATTCTCGCGGCCTTCGAGACGCGCATCGGCAACGACCGGGCGACTGAATTCAACACAGCCTGCAGCCAGGTCGAGCGCATCGCGCTGCTGCGGCTCAAAGACATGCTGCCTTCATAGGGAACAACCGATGGCCGGTCCTCAATATGCCGCACCGCAAGGCGGGCACCCGCCGCAGACGCAACTGCTGACCGGCCGCGCTGTCTTCACCGAGGCCTATGTCGTCATCCCCAAGGGTGTGATGGGCGATATTGTCACCAGCGCGCTGCCCTTCTGGGACGCAACACGCGCCTGGATCCTGTCGCGTCCTCTATCAGGCTTCGCCGAAAGCTTTGCGCAGTATGTCATGGAGGTCGCACCTAACGGCGGAAGCGAAAAGCCCGAACCCGACCCGGACGCCGAAGGCGTGCTGTTCGTCATGGAGGGCGAGGTTAGCGTGGCGATTGATGGTTTAGAGCACCGTTTGCAACCGGGCGGCTATGCCTATCTTCCACCGTCTTGCGGCTGGACCCTGCGCAATGACGGCGCCACGCCTGCCCGTTTCCACTGGATCCGCAAGTGCTACGACCGTGTTGAAGGCATCGATGCACCAGAGCCGGTGTTCCGCAACGAGCAGGACATCGTACCGTTGTCGATGCCTGGCACGGCTGGACGTTGGGCGACGACGCGCTTTGTCGATCCGGATGATCTGCGCCATGACATGCATGTCAACATCGTTACCTTCGAGCCGGGCGGCACCATCCCTTTCGCCGAGACGCATGTCATGGAGCACGGTCTTTATGTGCTTGAAGGCAAAGCCGTGTACCGGCTCAATCAGGACTGGGTCGAGGTCGAGGCCGGCGACTATATGTGGTTACGAGCCTTCTGCCCTCAAGCCTGCTATGCTGGCGGTCCCGGCAAGTTCCGCTATCTGCTCTACAAGGATGTCAATCGGCACATGAAACTCGGTACTGCAACAACCGGCTCGCGTCTCTGATGTCTGGCGGTTCCCGCATCGTTTCAGCGCAACCCCTGTCGCGTGAGAACTTTATAAAATTCGGCGATGTGATCGATGCCGGCGGCCGTCACTATCCAATCAATGGCGGCATGACCGAGCGCTTTCATGGACTGGCCCGCGCTGAAGCGGATGGCGAAAGTGCACATGTGCTGATCAGCATCTTCAGGGGACAGCCATATGCCTTTCCGCTGCAACTCAGCAAGGTCGAGCGCCACCCGCTCGGCAGCCAGGCCTTCATGCCGCTGTCGCCACGGCCGTTCCTCGTGATCGTCTGTGCCGACGATGACGGCACCCCCGGCGAGCCGAAAGCCTTTGTCACTGCACCCGGCCAAGGCGTCAACTATCCGCGCAACGTCTGGCATGGCGTGCTGACGCCGATCGGTGAACCCCAGGACTTTCTCGTCGTCGACCGCGGTGGCGACGGCTCCAACCTCGAAGAGCATATCTTCGACGAGCCTTACGAAATTCAATTGCCGAAGGGCATGTGAGGATGGCTGAAGCGTCCCTGATCGACCGCCTGCTCGACGTGATCGAGCATGACATCGTGCCGATGACTGCGGCAGGTGTGGTGCATGGCAACAAGCTCTTCGGCGCAGCCATCCTGCGCAAGAATGATCGGTCTCTGGTGCTGGCCGAAACCAATAACGAGACCGAAAACCCGCTTTGGCATGGCGAGATCCATTGCCTGAAGCGCTTCTACGAAATGCCGAAAGCCGACCGCCCCGAGACGCGTGACTGCATCTTCATTGCCACGCACGAACCCTGCTCACTCTGCCTTTCGGCCATCACCTGGACTGGGTTCGACAATTTCTACTATCTGTTTTCCCACGAGGATTCCCGCGACAGCTTCGCTATCCCGCACGACCTGA
Source organism: Hyphomicrobiales bacterium (assembly GCA_038259455.1). Lineage (GTDB taxonomy): Bacteria > Pseudomonadota > Alphaproteobacteria > Rhizobiales > Rhizobiaceae > CAMYMG01. The sequence continues at coordinate 17,596 of JBBSOT010000052.1, forward strand.
AGATTCTGAAAGAGGTCTTCACGCTCGAACCCGGCGGCTACAACGCCGAGAACGCATACTGGAAGAGTTTTGGCATCCGTAAGATGCTGCTCGAACTGCCCGAGACCGAACGGTCGCGGCTTGAGGGTCGCATCGACGCTATCTCTAAACGCTATGAAAAGCTTTCCGGCGTCTATCAGGACAGCAAGGCCGATAGCGACATTCCGTTGAATTGAGGAAAAGCGCCGCTTCTTCGTCTTGAATTCGGTGCGATCGCCGTGCCTGATACGCAGGAACGGAGGCACCCATGAAGACCATCACCGACTTTCCGCGGCCGACAGTCGAATTCCCCGACATGGGTATCCGCATGCCTGACGGCTGCCGCCTGTCTGCGCGCGTTTGGATGCCGGCCGATGCGGATCAGGCGCCAGTGCCTGCCATTATCGAGCATTTGCCCTACCGCAAGCGCGACGGCACCACGGCTCGCGACGACCTGACCCACCCCTATTTTGCCGGGCACGGCTACGCCTGCCTGCGCATCGACATGCGAGGCAACGGCGATTCCGAGGGCCTGATGGAGGACGAGTACTCGGAGCAGGAACTTCAGGACGCCTGCGACGTCATCGCCTGGGCAGCCGCGCAGCCGTGGTGCAATGGCAATGTCGGCATGATGGGCATTTCATGGGGCGGCTTCAACGCGCTGCAGGTCGCGGCGAAGCAGCCCGATGCGCTGAAGGCGATCATCACGCTTTGCTCGACAGACGACCGCTACGCCGACGATATCCACTACAAGGGGGGCTTGCTGCTCAACGAGAACATGGGGTGGGGTGCCACCATGCTTTCGTACTCGTCGCGCCCGCCGGACCCGGCGCTAGTCGGCGACAAATGGCGCGCTATGTGGATCGAGCGGCTTGAGAACGAACCGTTTCTGCCTGCCGTCTGGCTAGGACACCAGACTCGAGACGCTTACTGGAAACGTGGCTCGGTCTGCGAGGATTTCTCCACGATCAAAGCCGCGACACTCGCGGTGGGCGGCTGGGGCGACGGTTACAAAAACACCGTATCGAGGTTGGTGGAGGGTATCGATGCGCCCGTCAAAGGCATCGTCGGGCCCTGGATCCACAAGTACCCGCATTTCGCTGTGCCCCAGCCCGCGATAGGATTTCTGCAGGAGGCGCTTCGCTGGTGGGACCGCTGGCTGAAGAATGTCGACACCGGCGTCGAGGCCGACCCGGCGATGCGCCTCTACGTCATGGACTCGGAACCGCCGCGAGATTGGTATGAGGAGCGGGCCGGGCGCTGGATAGCCGAACCAGCCTGGCCGGTTACTGATCGCGCCCCTCTTCGTCTGACGCTCGGCGCTGACAACAGTTTGTCAGCCGATGCGTCGCCAACAACACCCGTGACGATCAAATCGCCGCAGGATTGCGGCATGGCCGGCGGCGAATATTGCGCGATCTGGCTTGGGCCAGAATTGCCTGGCGACCAGCGCACCGATGATCAGAAATCGGTCTGCTTCGACAGCGAGCCGCTCGAATCGACCCTCGACATCGTCGGCGCGCCGGTCATCAACCTGTCTCTCTCGGCTGACCAGCCGCGTGCCATGGTCGCTGTGCGGCTGTGCGACGTGCAACCTGACGGGGCCTCGACACGCATAACCTACGGCGTTCTCAACCTGTGCCACCGCGGCAGCGACGAGTTCCCGCGTGACGTGGTGCCCGGCGAAACGATGCCGGTGACCTTGCAACTCGATGACATCGCCTATTCCGTCAAACCTGGCAACCGGTTGCGCGTCGCCATCTCCTCGACCTACTGGCCGCTGGTCTGGCCATCGCCGGAGCCTGTGACGCTGACACTTGAGGCCGGCGCCATAGACCTGCCTGCTCGCGCCTCGGGCGAGGGTGACGAATGGACATTCGCCGAGCCGGAGGCAGCTACAGCGTGGAAGATCGAGACACTTCGGCCGTCTTCCAACAGCCGCAAGGTGAGCCGCATGCCGGACGGACGGGTTCGCCTCGAAATCGCCGATGACTTTGGCGAAGTGCGCGATCTTGACCACGGCCTGGTTTCCGGCGGTACCGCGGAGGAAAGCTGGACCATCAACCCTGATGACCCTCTCTCGGCACACGGCAGCACGCGCTGGACCCAGGCCCTTTCCCGAGACGACTGGTCGATTGAGACCGAAACC
>JBBSOT010000053.1:0-19736 GCA_038259455.1 Hyphomicrobiales bacterium
GATCGCGCTCGGTCTGATGGCTTCGCTCGGCGCCATTCCGGGCGACGTGCTGGCTTCCTATGTCGTGCTCGGGGAGCTTTCTCTTGACGGCACGATCGCCGCTGTCGCCGGAGCCTTGCCGGCCGCAATCGGCGCCAATGCAGCAGACCGAGGTCTGATCTGCCCATTCGATTGCGGTGCGGAGGCGGCGTGGGCAGGTGCTGAAATGGATATTCTTGCCCCGCGCAGCCTGATCGCCATCGCCAACCATTTTCGTGGAACGCAAGTTTTGTCCCGGCCAGAAGCAAAGGTGCAGACGGCGGCCGATAACCTGCCAGACCTTGGCGACGTGAAGGGCCAGGAGAGCGCTCGGCGCGCGCTGGAAGTTGCAGCGGCCGGCGGTCATAACCTGTTGATGGTCGGTCCGCCGGGATCGGGAAAATCAATGCTGGCGCAACGCCTGCCTTCGCTCCTGCCAGCACTGCAGCCTCGCGAGCTTCTGGAAGTCTCCATGATCGCGTCCATTGCCGGCGAGCTCGGCGGCGGCAAGCTTACCGACCGTCGGCCTTTCCGTGCGCCGCATCACTCGGCGTCGATGGCGGCATTGGTTGGTGGCGGGCTGCGGGTTAGGCCCGGCGAGGTTTCGCTGGCGCATAATGGCGTGCTGTTTCTCGACGAGCTGCCGGAATTCTCGCCTCAGGCGCTCGATGCATTGCGACAGCCTCTGGAGACTGGCGAATGCATGATCGCGCGGGCCAACCATCGCATCACCTATCCGGCACGTATCCAGCTTGTCGCGGCAATGAATCCGTGCCGTTGCGGGATGGCTGGCGAGCCTGGCTATCGATGCGCACGCGGGCCGCGCTGCCAGTCGGACTATCAGGCGCGCATATCGGGACCGCTGCTTGACCGCATCGACTTGCGTATCGACGTGCCGGCGGTGTCGGCCGGCGACCTGATAAGACCGGGGCGGGCGGAGGCAAGCGCCGCTGTCGCATCGCGCGTACTTGCGGCCAGGACAATCCAGCAGTCGAGATTGGAACGCAGCGATCCCGGTACAGTAACGACGAACGCGCATTGCCCGACCGCCCTTCTCGAGCAGATTGCGACGCCCGATGCGGCTGGCATTGCGCTGCTACGCGACGCCAGCGAGAAGTTCGGCTTTTCGGCGCGCGCCTATCACAGGGTGCTGCGCGTTGCCCGCACTTTGGCCGATCTCGACCAGAAGGAGACGGTAGGGCGGATCCATCTTGCGGAAGCGATCAGCTACAGGATGAGCGCGGAGCGCCGGTCACAGGCAGCATGATCCGCCGTCATTCGGACTTTTCGTGAAGCTGGCTAATCGTGACTTTGAACCGGTGACGTTGGCATTAAAGCCGCCGATGGCGGCTTTGGGCTACTGTTGAACGGAACCGACAAGCGGTGCCGGTCCGGTTCGGATCGTAACCCAGTGGCCAGTGTGCTCGCTCGCCTGGCGCTTGAGGAAGAGATAGCCGGTCTCGTCCCACTGGCGAACCGAATCGGTCAGATTGTCGAGGATGAAGTCGCCCTTGCTGGTGCGTACGGTCAGCACCGCGTGACCCTCGCCATCCGGCTTGCGCACGACCGTTATCAGAACGTTTGCCGACGACATCCCTGTGGACATCAATCTGCGGCGCTTCTCAAGAACGTAGTCCTCGCAATCGCCAGCGCCATCCGGATAGGCCCAGACCTCGTCCTTGCCGTAAATGTCAAAATCGTTCATCGGACGAATCACAGCATTAACCGCAACGTTTACGGCGACGAGATGCCGCCAAAGACTACCGGTCATGCGTTCAGGGCGACTGTCGCGCGTTCGGATCGTGCATTCGGCCGGGTTGGCCTTGCAGAATTCATAATGACCAATCGGCTGCGATGTCAGACCGCCCGTGGACATCGGTTTTGCTGCAAAAGCCGGTACTGGCGACAGCATCCCCACTATCGCCAGTCCGAAGAGAAGTTTGGCGCTTTTCAGCGCAACTCCCATTTGCCGTGATGAAGTCATCAACTCCGGCCCCGCCCCGCCTTGTTATATTTAACGAAACGTTAAGGGCGATGTCCGGTAGAAGTCAATTGACGCAGCGTCGCGATTGAAATGATGGTTACCAGCGCGGCGGCAACCGCGGCGGATTTGCAACAGCTGACGCTTTCAGAGAGCGGTGAAGTCGAGGCTCACGAGCCGGATGCCTTGGCGGAGCGCACCAGCTTCGGCTTGGAAACGGCTCTTGCGTCATTGCCGTGGCTGGCCATGAAGTCAACGATTCGCGGAACGATCTCCGAGCGAAACCGCGAACCATTGAATACGCCATAATGCCCGACGGCCGGTTGCATGTAGTGGGCGTGCTTGTCCGCGGGAATGTTGACACAGAGGCTATGGGCGGCCTCAGTCTGGCCGAGACCCGAAATGTCGTCGTTTTCGCCCTCGATGGTGAGCAATGCCGTGTTTCGGATCGCCTTCGGATCAACGGGGACGCCACGGTGCATCATCTCGCCCTTGGGCAAAAGATGGCGCACAAAGACCGTGTCCACAGTCTGCAGATAGAATTCAGCGGTCAAATCCATGACCGCGAGATACTCGTCGTAAAAGCCGCGATGCTTCTCGGCGCCGTCACCATCATTCTTCACCAGGTGCATGAAAAACTCCTTGTGCGCGGTGATGTGGCGGTCAAGATTCATGCTCATGAAGCCGGAGAGCTGCAGGAATCCTGGGTACACGTCGCGCATGAAGCCCGGCTCCGGCCAGGGCACCTGCATGATCACATTGTCGCGAAACCAGTCGATACCCTTTTCCTCGGCAAGCAGGTTGACTGCTGTGGGGTTCTTCCGCGTATCGATCGGACCGCCCATCAGTGTCATCGTGGCCGGAGCGAAGCGGTCGCCGCGCGCTTCCATGAGGGCAACGGCAGCGAGCACCGGCACAGAAGGCTGGCAAACAGCCATGACATGGGTATCTGGCCCAAGCTCGTGCAGGATGTCGATCACGTAGTCGATGTAGTCGTCCAGATCGAAGCTGCCCTCACTGAGCGGCACCATCCGCGCGTCGACCCAATCCGTGATGTAGACCTCGCTATGTGGAATCATTGCCTCGACGGTGCCGCGAAGCAACGTCGCATAGTGGCCGGAAATCGGAGCGACGATCAGCAATTTTGGATCGGGCTTGCGCCCGGAAGGCACATCGCGTCCGAATTTGATGAGGTTGCAAAACGGTCTCGACCAGACGATCTTCTCGTTCACTGCAACCGTTTTCCAGTCAACAACCGACTTGTCTATGTCGAAGCTCGGCTTGCCGTAGCGGCGCGTCGTCCGCTCGAAAAGTTCCGCTGTTGCAGCGACCGAACGGCCCCAGGGCGTTTGGGAGAGTGGGTTCAACGGGTTCGAGTAAAACAGCTTGGTTGCATCGGCTAGCGCCCGCAATGGCTGTACCGCCGCATGATTTAATTCGTAAAGCTGATAAAACACATGAACCCCGCTATTGACCGCCGATCTGACGAGTCACCGACCATATTGTCAGACAACAAAACTAGTGTTCTTTTGCTGCGTTGCAATAGATCGCCCTGCTCCAGCCCCTTTAAAAAGGGACCTCCCTACAACCAGTGGCTTGCCAATGTCAGTCGCCTGCTCCCTCGACCAGGACCATCTCGGCATCCGCAAACTTCTGACGAATCGCTTTGGCCACCTGATATTCGGGCGAATGATAGCAATCATGCGCGGCCTTTAGCGAGGGAAACTCGATGATCACGTTCCGGGGGCGCGCATTTCCCTCCAGTGCCTCGAATGGGCCGCCTCGGGCAAGGAAACGCGCACCGTATCGCTCGAACGCTGCCTTGGCAGCAGCGACATAGCCCTTGTAGCCTTCGGCATCCTTCACATCGACATGCGCTACCCAGTATCCCTTCGGCATGATCCTTCTCCTCCCTGTCAGGCCTGTGCCATTTCCGCGACAATCGCCTCGGCAGCTTCGCGTCTGTTCTCAGCCTGCAGGATAGGGCGACTGACAACAAGGTGGCTGGCGCCGCTTCGGATCGCATCGGCCGGCGTCATGACACGCTTCTGGTCGCCACGGTCTGCGCCGGCAGGCCTTATACCAGGTGTGACTACCGCCAGATCCGGCCCGACGATCTTGCGGACAGCGGCCGCCTCACCGGCAGAACATACTATCCCACCCATGCCGACGGCGAGGGCCTGCTCGGCGCGACGCAAGACAAGCGTATGCGGGTCATACTCGTAGCCCGCGTCGGTCAGATCCTGTTCGTCCATCGACGTCAGCACCGTGACGCCAAGCAGACAAAGACCCGAACCGCGCGCAGCCTCCACCGCAACACGCATTGCCTTCGGATAGGCATGCAGCGTCAGCATCGACATCCCCATTCGAACGATATTTTCCACGCCCTTGGCGACTGTGTTGTCGATGTCGAGCAGTTTCATATCGAGGAAGATTTTCTTGCCGTCGGCAGCCAGGTCCCGCGCAAATTCGAGGCCACCGGCGAAGGCAAGCTGATAGCCGATCTTGTAGAACGAGACCGTGTCGCCGAGATCTCTGACGACAGCCTCGGCATCTGCAATGTTGGGCACGTCAAGGCCGACGATCAGCCGGTCACGCATTGGTGTATCGTTCACGGGATCAACCTCGTCGAAAGCATCGTCGCGCGCTCAATCAGCGTGCTGCAAACATCATGCATGCGCTGGCGCAATCGCTCGTCGCGAAACTGGCCGTTCTCGTCGAAAGCCTGGCCGGCCTGCGCAACCGAACATTGCGGCGTGATAACCTCGACGTCGCAGGCCATCAGCACGGCGCGCAGATGATAAAGCCCGCGTGCTCCCGCGAAACTCCCGTTCGACGAGGAACAGAGCGCCGCCACCTTTCCCTCGAACGGCCGCAGCGACCTTCCGGCATCGCGTCGGACCCGGCTTACCCAGTCGAGCGCGTTCTTGAGCAATGGCGGAATGGAGGCGTTGTATTCCGGGCTGGCAATGAGCAGGCCGTCATGTGCAGCGATTTGCCTTGCCAGGCGAATCGCATTTTCCGGGACGCCGCTTTCCTTCTCAAGATCCTGATCAACTATCGGCAGTGGATAGTCGGCAAGAGATATGCGTGTGACCTCGGCGCCTTGCAGCGCCAGTTCCTTCATGGCCGCGTCGGCAGTGGCGATGCTGTAGGCGCCGGTGCGCAACGAACCGGCAAAGACAATGACTTTCGGGATAACCGGCACCGTCGCTCCTTCGGGCTTGGCAAAGCTATAGGCCAACTTTTCGAGGAAGCAACCATGCCACACCGACCGGCACTTGTGATCAGTTCCTGATGGCCCGACGGTATATCCACAACTGCGTTGGCGGGATGTTGCGCATGATGAAATGAAAGTGTTCGACCGTATAGTCGCCCACTCCCGCCGGAATCGGTGATCTGGCACCATAGGTGAGTTGCACCACCGGACGCCCGTGCGGAATACGGTCCAGCAGGCTTTCGAGGTACTTTATGCGGCGTGCAATCGGGAAGTTCAAAAGCGGCACGCCCGAGATAACGCAGTCGAATACGAGATCGCGCTTGTCTCCAAGTGTGTTTTGCAGGTCGAAGGCATCGCCTTCGATCACGTTCACGCCGTGAAAATGCCGCCTTAGATGGCGCACGAAATCCGCAGAATGCTCAACGGCGTAAAGGCTTTCGGGCTTGACGCCACGCGCCAGTATGGAGCGGGTGATGACACCTGTTCCGGGCCCCACCTCCAGAACCGGCAGGCCGGAATCCGTATTGATGACTGAAGCCATCCGACGCGCAGTGACAGAACTTGTCGGGATGATCGCGCCGACTGCCTTCGGCTTGTGAATCCAACCCTTGAAGAAGCGAAGTTCGTCGTCGAATTTTTCAGCAAAGGCCTTTCGAAATCCGGATACTGTCGCCATCGTCGCTCCTGCACTATTGGGCCGGATACATATCACCTGCGTGGTCCAACGCAAGGTGAAAGCTGGCCTATTAGCACCGGTAAGGCCTGGGCTCAGCGCTCTGCGAACGTCTCGAAAAAGTCCTTCATGCGTGAGAAAAATCCGCTGGACTGCGGTGAATTGTCCTTTGACGAAAGCTTGTCGAATTCGTCCAGCAATTCGCGTTGCCGCTTGCTGAGATTTTGCGGGGTTTCGACTTCCGTCTGGATGTAGAGGTCACCGATGCTGGCCTGACGCAACACCGGCATTCCCTTGCCCTTCAGCCTGAACTGACGGCCGTTCTGGGTGCCCTCGGGGACTTTCACACGTGTCTGGGTGCCGTCAAGTGTTGCGACCTCGAACGAACCGCCAAGTGCCGCGGTAATCATCGATATCGGCACCTTGCAATAGAGATCGGAGCCATCGCGCTGGAAGAACTCGTGCGGCTTCACAGACAGGAATATATAGAGGTCGCCTGACGGTCCGCCGCGCAAGCCAGCCTCGCCCTCATTGGAAAGCCGGATACGCGTTCCGTCTTCTATGCCAGAGGGAATATTGACCGACAGCGATCGCTCTTCGACGATGCGGCCCTGGCCAGAGCATTTGGGGCACGGATCCTGGATCGTCTGGCCGCGGCCATGGCAGGTCGGACAGGTTCGTTCGATGGAAAAAAAGCCTTGGCTGGCCCGCACCTTGCCGTGACCGCCACACATGGTGCAGGTGACGGGTTGCGTGCCAGGCTTGGCGCCTGAGCCCGAACAATCGGTGCAGGATATCGAGGCCGGCACCCTGATCTGCGCCGTCTTGCCGGCATAAGCTTCTTCGAGCGAAATCTCCATATTGTAGCGCAGATCGGCGCCACGCTCACGCCCACCGGACGAACGGCGCTGCCGCCCGCCCATCATGTCGCCGAAAATGTCTTCGAATATATCGGCGAACCCGCCGGCGCCGAAGCCCTGTGCGCCGCCGCCCATCCCACCATTCTCGAAAGCGGCGTGGCCGAACCGATCATAGGCTGCGCGCTTCTGCGGGTCTTTAAGCGTATCATAGGCTTCGTTGATGGCCTTGAAACGCTGCTCGGCAGTATGGTCGTCGGGATGTCTATCGGGATGACACTGCATCGCCAGCTTACGAAAAGCCGACTTCAATTCCTTTTCGTCAGCACCCTTCTGGACACCGAGGGTTTCGTAAAAATCAGCCTTCATATTGTCCCGCCGCCTGGATGTTCGCTATCTTGGCGCATTGTCTTGTGGTCACTGTACGTGTGCATCGCCCGAATCCGGTGACCGGCATCTTGCCTTCCCAGTATCTCGAAGCGGCGCGGCGCACTCCATGGTTTGCCTTGTGAAAAAGCCCGGCTGTCATGCCGGGCTCCTTTCAGTAGAGGGACGATCAGGCCGACTTTTTGGTGTCGTCCTCGTCGTCGATTTCCTCGAAGTCCGCATCCACCACGTCGCTGTCCTTGGCGGCATCGGCTGCAGCATCGCTCTCTGCTGCCTCCTTTTGCGAAGCCTCGTACATCGCCTGTCCGAGTTTCATCGACACTTCGGCGAGCGTAGAGGTCGCAGCGTTGATCGCCTCGACATCCTCACCCTCAGCGGCCGTCTTCAAGGCCGCGATCGCCTCGGAAATCGCATTGCGATCCTCTTCGGAGACCTTTTCGCCATATTCCTTGAGCGACTTCTCGGATGAATGAGCGAGCCCCTCTGCCTGGTTGCGCGCCTCGACAAGCGCACGCCGCTTCTTGTCGTTTTCGGCGTTAGCCTCGGCGTCCTTCACCATCTTCTCGATGTCGGCGTCGGAAAGTCCGCCAGACGCCTGGATGCGAATCTGGTGCTCCTTGCCGGTGCCTTTGTCCTTGGCCGACACGTTGACGATGCCATTGGCGTCGATGTCGAAAGTGACTTCGATCTGCGGAACGCCACGCGGTGCGGGCGGGATGCCGACCAGATCGAACTGGCCCAGTGCCTTGTTGTCCGACGCCATTTCGCGCTCACCCTGGAAGACCCGGATGGTCACGGCAGACTGCGAATCCTCGGCGGTCGAGAAAACCTGGCTCTTCTTGGTCGGGATCGTGGTGTTACGCTCGATGAGGCGCGTGAACACGCCACCAAGTGTCTCGATGCCAAGCGAGAGTGGTGTCACGTCGAGCAGCAGAACGTCCTTGACGTCACCCTGCAGAACGCCGGCCTGGATGGCGGCGCCGAGTGCGACGACCTCATCGGGATTAACGCCCTTGTGTGGCTCCTTGCCGAAGAACTGCTTCACGATTTCCTGGATCTTGGGCATGCGCGTCATGCCGCCGACCAGGACCACCTCGTCGATCTCGCCAGCCTTGAGACCGGCATCCTTGAGCGCTGCCTTGCAGGGTTCGATCGTGCGCTGCACCAGATCATCGACCAATTGCTCGAACTTGGCGCGGGTCAACTTCATGGTCAGATGCTTGGGGCCGGTCTGGTCGGCAGTGATAAACGGCAGGTTGATCTCTGTCTGCGACGAGGCCGACAGTTCGATCTTGGCCTTCTCGGCAGCTTCCTTCAGCCGCTGAAGCGCAAGCTTGTCGTTCTTCAGATCAATACCCTGTTCCTTCTTGAATTCGGCGGCCAAATATTCGACGAGACGCATGTCGAAATCCTCGCCACCAAGGAAGGTGTCGCCATTGGTCGACTTGACCTCGAAGACGCCATCGCCGATCTCGAGCACGGAAATGTCGAAAGTACCGCCGCCAAGGTCATAGACCGCAATGGTCTTGCCATCCTTCTTGTCGAGGCCATAGGCCAATGCAGCGGCCGTCGGCTCGTTGATGATGCGCAGCACTTCCAGGCCGGCAATCTTACCCGCGTCCTTGGTTGCCTGACGCTGGGCGTCATTGAAGTAGGCCGGCACGGTGATCACGGCCTTCTCGACCTTCTCGCCGAGATAGGCTTCCGCCGTTTCCTTCATCTTCTGCAGGATCATCGCCGAAATCTGCGACGGCGACTGCTTCTTGCCGGTGGCTTCGACCCAGGCATCGCCATTGTCGCCCTTGACGATCTTGTAGGGGACAAGCTTCTTGTCCTTCTCGGTGACCGGATCGTCATAGCGGCGGCCGATGAGGCGCTTGACCGCAAAAATCGTGTTCTCGGGGTTGGTTACGGCCTGGCGCTTGGCCGGTTGGCCAACGAGGCGCTCGTCACCCTCGGTAAAAGCAACAATGGAGGGCGTCGTGCGCGCGCCTTCCGCGTTTTCAATCACCTTGGGCTCCTTGCCATCCATGATGGCAATGCAGGAATTGGTGGTTCCAAGGTCGATACCGATTACTTTAGCCATTTCATTACTCTCCGCTAAGCAGACTGTCAGGACCCATAAAGGCGTTCCAGCGACAGCCCCTGTTCCTCGATCAATTACCGAACCGGCATCACCCAGTGCGGATGACCCTTTCGGCTTCGCGGCGTATATAAGAACAGGCTTTTGCGGGCGCAAGCGTTGCGTGGAAATCAACGCAGGTCATCACAAGCTGACGAGCCTTGAACCGACGGCCACAGGTGCGCCAAGCACCATCAGGCGGGTCTCAGCCCAACCGCAAACCCACGATCTAAAGCTCGGCAATAAAGGCGCGCATGATCTGCGTCAGTGCTTCCGGCTGCTCGACACAAGGAATATGGCCGGCATCCTTTATGATCTCATATCGACAGCCGGGGATCAGCTTGGCCGTGGCCAGCACGAGTTCGGGTGGCGTCGCGCCATCCTGGTCGCCAACAATGCATATGGTCGGCACAGCGATCCGCGTCGCCTCGTCGGTATAGTCGGCGTCGCGAATGGCCTCGCACATCGCGATGTAGCCCGCTGCGCTCTGGCGAATCAGCATATTGCGGTACCCGGCAAATTCCGCATTGTCTTTGGCGCGAAAGGCAGGTGTGAACCAGCGCTCCAGGATGCCGTCGGCAATCGATTCAATGCCATTGTCGCGCAGTGCGGCAATCCTCGACTTCCAGGATTCATCCGTGCCGATCTTGGCTGCCGTGTCGCACAGCACCAGCGCCCGCACGAGGTCGGGCCTGGCAGCGTACAGACCCTGCGCAACCAACCCGCCGACCGACAGTCCGCAGACAATTGTCTGACTGGCATCCAGCATGTCGAGCAGGCCGGCGAGATCAGCGACATGGTCGTCCATCGATGAATGCGATCCGCCCAAATCCGACAGTCCATGGCCGCGCATGTCGTAGGTGACAATGGCGAAGTCTCCGGCCAGTCGCACGATCACGTCACGCCAGATTCGGAAGTCCGTGCCCAGCGAATTTGCAAAGACAATGACCGGCTTGCCGGCAGGCGCGCCGATCAGCTGGTAGTGCAGGTTAATGTCGCCGATCTTCGCGAACTGCATTGTCTCTCCGCGCCGCGTCGACCGCAGCCTGTCAGGATCAGTTATGTGCCGCAGCCTTAACCGGTTTGCCCTTCTGACCCAAGACCGGAAGTGTTGGCCGGCGATGTGATAGGGTCGACGCGCCGAGATAGTCGCTGTGGACCCAGCCCTTTTCGTTCCCGATCATCACCAAGCGCCACTTTCCGTAGCGGGCAAGTTCGCGCACCGACTGGCCGGAGCCCAGCGTCTTGATGATTTCAGCGCCGATGTCGGCCTTGGCACGCAGGTTGACGGATGTCATGGTGCGCAAGAGACGCGGTGCGTCCGGCTTGGCAATCGAGCCGGTGACCATTTTTTGTGGACGTGGTGGCGGCGGTTCAACTGCTTTCGGAAGTGCAACAACCGACCTCGAAACCGGCACCCTAGCCGTTGGGCGAGCAATGTCTTTTTCCTGCGAAACAACCCAAATGCCCGCAGCCAGGCCACCTGCGAGCAGCCATCTGAGTTTTGGAAGTGCCAATCCAGCCATGCTCCCAGCGTGACGGCAAGTCTTTAACATCCGGCAAATTTTGCTGGCTTGGCAATCGCAATACTTGCATCGCGGATTGGGGCTACCCCGCACTGCTGCCGATTTGCGCTAAGGCAGGTCAATCACGCAAGGATGGCAACCGATGAGACAAGGAAGCGCCCGCAATGACTCACTCGACCCTGATTGCGCCATCGGAAGCGGCAACGCCGACAGACTGTGACTTTGGATGGAACGCAACGGGCGAAGCTACAGGATCGCCTTAATCGGCTGTTCCCGCGAGTGGAAACAGACCGATCGGGCGGGCTGGGAATCTGCCTAGGCGCCGAGCCCTTCAAACAGGATCGTCGAAAGATAGCGTTCGGCAAAGGACGGGATAATAACGACCATGTCCTTGCCGGCATTTTCGGTACGCGAGCCAATGATTGTCGCAGCCTGAAGTGCAGCCCCCGACGAAATGCCGACCGGCACACCTTCGAGGCGGGCGACGAGCCGCGCATTGGCAACGGAATCCTCGTTAGAGACGGTGACGATCTCATCATACACGGTGGTGTCGAGGATCTTCGGCGCGAAACCGGCACCGATACCCTGAATCTTGTGCGGGCCAGGCTGGCCGCCTGACAGCACTGGCGACGCCTCGGGCTCGACTGCAACGACTTGGACGCCCGGCTTACGCTTCTTGAGTACCTGGCCGACGCCGGTGATAGTGCCGCCGGTGCCGATGCCCGCAATCAGGATATCCACGCTGCCGTTGGTGTCATTCCAGATTTCCTCGGCGGTTGTTTTGCGGTGGATTTCCGGATTGGCGGGATTTTCGAATTGCTGGGGGATAACCGCGCCCTCAATGCTGGCGGCGAGTTCGTCGGCCTTGGCAATAGCGCCCTTCATGCCCTTTGCGCCTTCCGTCAGCACAAGTTCGGCACCCAGCAGTGCCAGCATCTTGCGGCGCTCTACAGACATCGTCTCAGGCATCGTCAGGATCAGCTTGTAACCCTTGGCCGCTGCTGCAAAAGCCAAGGCGATCCCGGTGTTGCCCGACGTCGGTTCGACCAACGTATTCTTGCCCGGCGCGATTTTGCCTGCCGCCTCAAGTGACTCGATCATCGATACGCCGATCCGATCCTTGACGGAGGCGATAGGATTGAAGAACTCGAGCTTCACCATCAGATTGGCGACGATGCCCTTGTGTTTGGCGAATTTGTCCAGACGAACGAGGGGCGTGTCGCCGATCGTCTCGGTGATCGAATTATAGATGCGGCCGCGGCCAGGCACTTTTGTTGACATCGGTTCACTCCCTGTTGAGGGTCAAGATAGGACGTTAACCGCAAAAATCCGAGGGAAATCCGTACGCAACAACCTGACAAACCGAAATCAGATTCTCGCAGCTACGCGATCTTGAGGACGATTTTGCGTAGCGCCAGTTTGGCGACTAAGCTCAGCGGCAGCACCGACCATCGGCCGGGCAGGGCCATAGGCAAGAAGCCGTTTGGCGTCATCGGAGGAACTCGCGGGGAGCCCTGAATGCCCATCGCAAGGTTCAGGACAAGCAAGGATGGCCTCGATCAGGTGCTCGTGGCTGGAAAATCCGCCTCCAGCTTTCTTTCGAGTTCCACCAGATCGTCGGGCAGGGGCATGCCCATGGCACGCATTTCGTTCAGTTTCTCGCGCAGTTGTTCCTGCACTTCATGCTTGTCCTCGGGCTGGTTGACCATCTGTTCCAGCAGCAGGCTGATCTGCGCCTTGATTGCTTCGAATGCCATCTTCTTCTCCTCGGAACGCATGATCGCGTCTGTGGCCGGCTGCCGTTTGCATACGCCCTAGCGTAGCATGCGGGAAACGACTTGGGCGGTATAGTCAACCATCGGCACGATGCGGGCGTAGTTGAGGCGGGTTGGCCCAATCACACCCAACGCCCCGATGATGCGAGAGTCCTTGTCACGGTAGGGCGCCACCACAAGCGACGAGCCGGACAGAGAGAAGAGCTTGTTCTCGGAGCCGATAAAAATGCGGACGCCAGAACCTTCTTCGGCAAGCCCGAGAAGCTGGATCAGGCCGTCCTGGGTCTCAAGGTCCTCGAACAGGTGCTTCATAAGCTCCATGTCGGCCTGTGCCGTAACGTTGTCGAGCAGATTGGCGCGGCCCCGCACGATCAGCCGTGACGGGAGGCCGCTTTCCGAGCCGGCCCAAATGGCCAGACCACGCTCCACCAGATCCTGGGACAGCGTATCGAGGGCGGCCCTCGTCTCCTCCTTGATGCGCGCTATCTCGGCCTTCGCCTCGGCCAGCGTCCGGCCTCTGATATGCGCGTTCAGGAAATTCGATGCTTCGTGCAACTGTGAGACCGTGATGCCCGGCGGCAATTCGACGACGCGGTTCTCGACATCGCCGTTCTGCGAAACAAGCACCGCAAGCGCCTTCGTCGGCTCAAGCTGGATGAACTCGATATGTTTCAGTGCCACTTCATTGTTTGCGGTGAGCACGAGACCGGCGCCGCGTGACATGCCGGACAGCATCTGGCTGGCTTCCGTCAGCATATGCTCCATGGTGGCGCCGCTGCCCGATGCCTTGACCTGGGTCTCGATGCCCCTGCGCTCTTCGTCCGAAAGGTCACCGATTTCCATGAAGGCGTCGACAAAGAAGCGCAATCCCTTCTGTGTCGGCAGGCGTCCGGCCGAGATGTGCGGCGAATAGACCAGACCAAGCTGCTCCAGGTCGCTCATTACATTGCGAACGGTTGCCGGAGACAGGGACAAGGGGAGCATACGCGACAAATTGCGCGAGCCGACGGGTTCGCCATCCCTCAAGAAAGAATCGACGATGCGGCGAAATATGTCACGCGAACGCATATCGAGCGACTGCAGGTTCTGATCGGTGATCGGCGTGGTCATCGTGGCGAAGCACCTCCGGTATCAAGATATAGATTTTGCCGGCAGGAACACAACACGGGTAGAGCGCCCGTTTTCCTTTGCGCTCGTGGTGGTGCGCGGTTAAAAGCCCGCAACCGGTCCGATTCCCAGAGAAAGAGCTGAAATGCGCCCATCCAAACGCCAGTTCGACGAAATGCGCGCCATTTCCTTCGAGCGCAATATTTCCAAGCATGCGGAAGGCTCGTGCCTCGTCAAGTTCGGCGATACACACGTGCTGTGCACTGCCAGCCTTGAGGAAAAAGTGCCCGGCTGGATGCGCAATTCCGGCAAGGGCTGGGTCACTGCCGAATACGGCATGCTGCCGAGGTCGACAGGCGACCGTATGCGCCGCGAGGCGGCGTCGGGCAAGCAGGGCGGCAGGACCATGGAGATCCAGCGTCTGATTGGCCGTTCGTTGCGCGCGGTCATCGACCTTCAGGCGCTCGGTGAGCAGCAGATTACTGTCGACTGCGACGTCATCCAGGCTGATGGCGGTACGCGCACGGCGGCAATCACCGGCGGCTGGGTAGCGCTGCACGACTGTCTGCGCTGGATGGAAGCGCGCCAGATGATCAGCGTTGGCAAGGTGCTCAAGGACCATGTCGCCGCCATCTCATGCGGCATCCATGGCGGCGACGCGGTGCTCGACCTTGACTATGCCGAAGATTCAACCGCTGGAACCGACGCCAATTTCGTGATGACCGGCAAGGGCGGCATCGTCGAGATCCAGGGCACGGCGGAGGACGAGCCGTTCACAGAAGAGGAATTTGCTGCCCTGATGGGCTTGGCCAAAAAGGGCATTGCCCGACTGGTCAGCCTGCAGCAAATGGCCGTGGCGTAGGGGCGGCATGCAACCGTCGGCAATCCTCGAATCGGCTCTTTACGTCACCGATCTCGATGCCTCTGCTGTGTTTTACGGAGAAGTGCTCGGGCTCGAGCGCATCGCTACCGTCGAGGGCCGGCACGTTTTTTTCCGATGCGGGCCAGGCGTGCTGTTGCTTTTTAACGCCGACGCAACCCGTGTTCCGCCCGCATCCGGTGCCCGGCTTCCGGTGCCGCCGCATGGCGCGGTTGGCGAGGGGCATGTGTGTTTCGCTGCGACTGGCGATGAGATCGAACGCTGGAAGGCGCGGCTGGGCGAACTGAAGATTGCCATCGAGGCGGATTTCGAGTGGCCAAATGGCGGCCGTTCGCTCTACTGCCGCGATCCGTCCGGCAATTCTGTCGAATTCGCCGAGCCAAAACTGTGGGGGTTTTGATGCGCCGACTCGATGACCGAAAGATTGTTGTGGCCAGCCACAATGAGGGAAAGTTACGGGAATTTGCCGAGCTCATGGCACCCTTCGGCTTCGAAGCGCAGTCCGCAAAACAGCTTGGCCTGCCCGAGCCGGATGAGACCGGCACGACGTTTGAAGAGAATGCCTACATCAAGGCGTTTGCAGCGGCGGACGCCACCGGAATGCCTGCGCTGTCCGACGATTCAGGCCTGGCCGTCGATGCGCTCGGCGGTGCACCGGGCGTCTACACGGCCAACTGGGCCGAGTTGGCCGACGGGACACGCGATTTTGCCATGGCCATGGAGCGCACAGAGAAAGCGCTGCAGGACCACGGCGCGACAACACCGGATCGGCGAACTGGCCGCTTCGTGGCCGTAATCTGTCTTGCCTGGCCGGACGGCAAGGCGGAGTATTTTCGCGGCGAAGCCGAGGGCCGGTTGGTATGGCCGCCGCGCGGCGAAAGCGGCTTCGGCTATGATCCGGTGTTTCTGCCAGATGGGCATGACAGGACGTTTGGCGAAATGACCGCCGAGGAGAAGCATAGCTGGAAGCCCGGCCAGGCCAATGCCTTGTCGCACCGGGCGCGCGCCTTTCAGAAATTTGTTCGCGCCTGTCTGGGAGCGACATGAACGATCTCCTGTCTGCCGGCCGCGATCCGGGCTTCGGCATCTATGTCCACTGGCCCTTCTGCGCCGCAAAATGCCCCTATTGTGATTTCAACAGCCATGTTCGTCACCAGCCCGTCGATCAGCAGCGGTTCGCCGCGGCGTTCGCGACCGAATTGGCGACAATGCGGGCGCGCACCGGACCGCGAACCGTCACAAGCATCTTTCTCGGCGGTGGCACGCCTTCGCTGATGCGACCCGAGACGGTTGGCGCTGTCCTCGACGCCATCGCAGGCAACTGGTCCGTGCCCGCAGGCATCGAGGTGACGCTTGAGGCCAATCCATCTTCCGTCGAGGCCGAGCGTTTTCGCGGCTATCGCGCCGCCGGCGTCAATCGTGTTTCGCTCGGTGTGCAGGCTCTCAATGACCGCGACCTGAAATTCCTCGGTCGACTGCACAATGTCGCCGAGGCTCTGCATGCGATCGAGCTGGCCCGCGAGATCTTTCCGCGTCTTTCATTCGACCTGATCTACGCGCGACCGGGCCAGACTGCCGATGACTGGTCGGCCGAACTCAGGCGGGCGATCGGCTATGCCGCCGACCATTTGTCGCTCTACCAGCTGACAATCGAGGAGGGCACGCCCTTCCACGCCCTGCACGCAGCCAAGAAGTTCGCCGTGCCCGATAATGATGTCGCGGCGGACCTCTATGCCCTGACGCAGGAGGTTACCGGGTCTCATGGCCTGCCGGCCTACGAGATATCCAACCACGCAAGGCCAGGTGCCGAGAGTCGCCACAACCTCACCTATTGGCGCTATGGCGAATATGTCGGTGTTGGTCCTGGCGCGCATGGCCGCTTCGTCGAGCATGGCCGCCGGATCGTGACAATCGCGGAAAAGATGCCCGAAACCTGGGTGAACCTCGTCGAGGGCAAGGGGCACGGTGTAACCGGCGGCGAGATCCTGACACGCGCCGAGGAGGCTGACGAATATCTGCTTATGGGCCTGCGGCTCGCCGAAGGTATCGACCTGTCCCGCTACGAGTCGTTATCGGGCCGTGGTTTCTCGCCATCGCGCCTCTCGGTCTTGCAGGAAGAAGGGCTGGTTGCGGCGATCGGCAATTCGCGCTTGCGCGCGACTGCAGCTGGGATGATCGTTCTTGACGCTGTGGTTGCCGATCTGGCGCGCTAGCGAAGTCGGCGCCGGCTTGTAAGGTATGCACGTCAGGGAGTGAATTCATGAACGCCGCTTTTGGATCCTGGCAGCTCTGGGCGCTTCTGGCGGCAGCTTTTGCCGCGATGACCGCTATATTCGCCAAGGTTGGCGTGGAGAATGTCAGTTCGGATTTCGCCACGCTCATAAGAACCGCGATCATTTTCGCGGTGCTCGGCCTCATCATACTTGCCAGTGGGCAGTGGCAACCTTTGCGGCAGATTTCGACAAAGACCTGGATTTTCCTCACACTATCTGGCTTGGCGACCGGTGCTTCTTGGCTGTGTTATTTTCGCGCCCTGAAGCTTGGGAACGCTTCGCAAGTCGCACCGGTCGACAAGCTGAGTGTCGTTCTTGTCGCCATCTTTGGCGCGATCTTTCTTGGCGAGCGGCTAACCGGCATGAACTGGCTCGGCGTTGCGCTGATTTCCGCAGGCGCTGTGCTTGTTGCCTACCGTTTCTAAGCAGGGGTGCCTGCGGATTGCGCAGGCCGTGATCTGCGCGTCAACGTTGCGGCCCGTCAATTTCCTTCTCAGGTTCTTTCCCGCGGTCAGAACGCGGTGTGGATGCGGTTTTCGTGTCATCTGCCCGTTTTGGTTGAGGCTGGGCCGCTCGGTCGCGGGTAAAGCTGGCTCGACCAGAATAGTAGGGTTCAAAAGCATCCTGAATGATCAGAGTGGACATGAGATCCTCCTATGCTGGGAAAACCCGCAGCCGAATATTTCGTTCCAGGCCATGGCGATGCGGAAATTCGGCAATGACAGACCATCGCCTTTGCATGGATGGCAGCGGCATGGCACATGATATCGTTCAGCAGGCTTGGACCAGACAGTGGCGCAATCTCGAAATACCTATCTTATCGGTCAGACGCAGATCGTCGCGCGGCCGCTCGAGCCGGCGCTCTACCTTGTTGCCACACCGATCGGCAATCTCGGCGACATCACGCTGAGAGCGCTGGAAACGCTCGCTGGCGCAGACATTCTGGCTTGCGAGGACACACGCGTCACGCGCGTATTGCTCAACCGATACGGCATCAGCCAGCGCCCGACACCCTATCATGAGCACAATGCCGGACATGCTGGCCCGAAGCTGATCGAAGCGCTCGCCTCCGGCAAAAGCGTGGCGCTGGTATCTGACGCCGGTACACCTTTGATTTCCGATCCGGGTTTCCGGCTGGTCGGCCAAGCCATCGAAGCCGGCATCCGCGTTGTGCCTATTCCCGGCGCCTCAGCCGTGCTGGCTGCGCTGACCGCATCGGGCCTGCCATCCGATACGTTCATGTTCGCCGGTTTCCTGCCGGTGAAGGATGGGCAGCGGCGCGCCCGGCTGGCAGCTCTCCAGGCCACCCCGGCAACGCTGATATTCTTTGAATCGCCGCGGCGGCTGGCCGAGTCACTGGCCACCATGGCCGACGTCCTTGCCGAGCGCCAGGCGGTGATCGGGCGCGAACTGACCAAGGCCTTCGAAGAAATCCGGACCGGCGACCTCGTTTCGCTTGCTGCCCATTACGCGCAAGCGCCGACGCCCAAAGGCGAGATCGTCATTTGTGTAGGGCCGCCCCTGGAGGCGACGGACCAACCGGCAGACATTGATCGACTGCTCACGTCTCTGGTTGCCGAAATGCCGGCATCGAAGGCAGCGGCGGAAGCCGCCCGCATGACCGGGCAGCCCAAGCAGGTCCTCTATCGCAGGCTGCTGGAATTGCGGGACGGAGAGGGTGACTGAGCGACATGCGCGCCAAAAGGCCTATCGTCGCGGGCACAGCAGCGAGTGGCTCGCGGCGGCAGCGCTTCTCGCAAAAGGATACCGCATCGTCGCTCGCCGCTACCGCACCAGGCTTGGCGAAATCGACCTGATCGCGCGGCGCGGCGACCTGGTGCTGATCATCGAGGTAAAAGCGCGCAGGTCCCTTGCGGCAGCCATGGAAGCGCTGACACCAGCGTCGGAACGGCGGATCGAAGGCGCCGCCGATCTGTGGCTCATGCGCCAGCCGGATTTTGCAAGACTTTCGGTGCGCTTCGACATGGTTGCAGTCTTGCCATGGCGCTGGCCGGTGCATGTCGAGAACGTGTTTAACGGCCGCAACTGAGCATCGCCCTTTACCGGACCGGGCAATGCACTTATTGGCCTGCGGAGACACTTCAACGCGGTCATAAGCCGCTTCCCACGTATGTTCACCCTGTCCACTGGAGACCAGCATGACCCTTCCCGACCGACTGAGCAGTGAGCCCAAGAGTCCGTTTTACGACGCAGAGTTGCTGGAGCGGGGCGTCGGCATCCGGTTCAATGGACGCGAGCGCGAGGATGTGAGCGAGTACTGTATCAGCGAAGGCTGGATCCGCGTACCGGCCGGCAAGGCTAAGGATCGATTCGGTCAACCGATGACCATAAAACTCAAGGGATCTGTCGAGGCCTATCCGAAGGACGAGTCGGCCGAACTCACAGCCCCAAAAAACTGAAGGACTGTTCCCGCTGCAGTTGAAGCCTCCAACCAGCAGGACTGACAAGCGCCTGTCCAACTGCACCGCCGTCCAAGCTCGCATGCGATTTCTTGCGGGTCTATGCCCCGTCCGCAGGTTATTCAGTGCCTATTACGCTGTCCCCCATCGGCAAGCGTAAGGGCACTCGAAGCGAATGCTTCGCGAAGACGCAAGATACAGATCCATCCTCTTTCGTCGGCAAGCGCTCCTGCCCAATCAGCGGGTTCTTGTCTGGACTTGTCTTTGCCGCTAGCGCGGCGAGAAGCGCGCGTGCAACTTGCACGCATCATGGCAGCATCACCGCGATGCACCACGCATCAAACTGGAATCTAAGTGGTCACGGTACCAGGCCCCGAGAGACGGCAGCCAGGAAGTGTCGGGTCTGCGCGGAACAGGCCGTCTCATGCCCACGCAATGCCGTCTCGACTACGCTAAGCCGCTGAAATTTCGGGGTAATTTCTGAGTCTTCAATATCC
>JBBSOT010000054.1:0-19602 GCA_038259455.1 Hyphomicrobiales bacterium
CTCGCTTTGCGCACGATCATGGCGGGCCTCAACCAGACGCTGATGCTGGCGTTGTCGATGGTCGTCATCGCGGCACTGATCGGTGCTGGCGGACTGGGCCTGACAGTGTTCACCGGCCTTGGCAGGCTCGACGTTGGAAACGCCACTGCGGGCGGCATCGGCATCGTTCTCCTGGCGATCATCCTCGACCGCATCACGCAGGCGCTCGGCGAAAAGCGTGATGTCCGCACGGTATCGCTTGCCGCCACAATCAAATCACTCTTCCGGCCGGGGCGCATGCTCCCCGGCCAACCCGAACGGGCAGGCTGACACACAGCCTGTCGCGGCCGCAACGATCCGCGGCCTCCGTATCCTGCGCAAGCAGGAACCTGAAACTGAAATAGGAGACTTCCCATGAAGAGATCAAATCTCTCGCAAATCCTGATGGTCGGCGTATCGGCGGCAGCCCTGTGGGCCATGCCCGTCTTGTCCGCCAGTGCTGAGGAAATGCCCGGCGAAGGCACCACGGTAAAGATGGGCCGTGCCAGCTGGGACACCGGCTGGTTTCATGCCGAAATCTACAAGCAGCTTCTGCAAAAGGTCGGCTACGAAGTCGAGGGACCGACCACGCTCGACAATCCGCCATTCTACCAGGCGGTTTCGCAGGGCGACCTTGACCTCTGGGTCAATGGCTGGTTCCCGCTGCACAACACCTATGAGAGCACCTTCAAGAATGGCGCCGAGAAGATCGGCTATGTCGCCGAGGGCGGCGCGCTGGAAGGTTATCTGGTCGACAAGGCTTCGGTCGACAAGTTCGACATCAAGAGCCTCGCCGATTTCAAGCGCCCCGAGGTCAAGGAAGCCTTCGATCGCGACGGTGACGGCAAGGCCGATCTCGTTGCCTGCCCGCCCGGCTGGGGCTGCGAGGTCATGATCGAGCATCATCTCGACGCCTACGGTCTGCGGGATGACATCAATCCTATCAAGGCCAGCTATGCAGCCTCGATGGCCGACGCGATCGCCGCCAATGGCGAGGGCTCGCCGATCCTTTTCTACACCTGGACGCCGAACTGGACCGTGAACGAACTGAAGCCTGGTGAAGACGTCAACTGGATCGAGGTTCCGGAGATCAATCTGCCTGAAGCGCAGAAGGATCTCGCCGATGCCGCCACAAGGGCCGGCGTTGCCGGTTGCGTCGCGGACCCCTGCAAGCTCGGTTTCCCGGCCAACGATATCCGTCCGGTGGCCAATTCGGAGTTCCTCGAAAAGAATCCGGCTGCCAAGGCGCTGCTGAATAAAATCAGGATTCCGCTCGACGCGATCTTTGCGCAGAATGCGCTCATGAACGCGGGCGAGGGCGATGCAGAAGACATCGAGCGCCACGCCAAGGAATGGATCGCGGAAAATGGCGATCTTGTTGACGGCTGGCTCGTTAACGCGCGCGCCGCCTCGATGTAGGAACAACTTGGAAGGCGGGCCTCGGCTCGCCTTCCGCCGTTGCCAAGACCCCGCATCCTTCACGGCCGTCTGGATGCGGCCGGCCACGCGCTTCTGGTGGGTGGAAGCACGATTCGTCAGGCGGCAATTTCAGGACGCTATTGGCGTCGGCACTGACGCGCGAACATTTGCCGGGGTCATGCGCCATGTATTTGCGGCGCAGCCGGATCACCATCTCTTGCCATTCGAAAGCTCCACGAGGCGAAACAGTCAACAGGTGCGGTCAAACCACCTGTCAAACGGCCGTTTCGGTGGTCCTGGAATATACCGCAAACTCTGGCGCGCAAACTGGAGCGGGTAGCGGGAATCGAACCCGCGCGATCAGCTTGGGAAGCTGACAAGCTACCATTACATCATACCCGCGTCGCAATCCGATACCATGATGGGAAATGCGACGCAATCTGGAGAGCCTGTGCGGTCGTCGACTTGACGCGGGCGCTGGGACAGCCCACTTGTCCGCCGATCCAGAATGACCGGTAGGAGCCCGTGACCGTACTCAAGACGCTTGTCGAATCGCGCCGCTTCGAGTTGGCCATCACCATCATCATCATCGTCAACGCCATCACGCTGGGGCTGGAAACTTCGCCGTCCGTAATGGCGCGGTATGGCGGGTTGCTGTTGGCGATCGACCGAGCTGTGCTAGCCATCTTCGTGGTCGAACTGATGGCGCGTTTCCTGGTCTACCGCGCGCGGTTCTTCCACGATCCCTGGAGGATTTTCGATCTCGTGGTGGTCGGCATAGCCCTAGTTCCCTCAACAGGGAACCTGTCGGTGCTGCGCGCGCTACGCATTCTTCGCGTGCTCAGGCTCGTCAGCGTGGTTCCCTCGTTGCGCCGGGTCGTCGGCGGGTTGGTAGCGGCCCTGCCCGGCATGGGCTCGATCGTGCTGCTGCTGGGGCTCGTCTTCTACATATTTTCGGTGATGGCGACGAAGCTCTACGGTGCCACTTTTCCCGAATGGTTCGGGTCCATCGGCGAGAGCGCCTATTCGCTGTTTCAGATCATGACGCTGGAAAGCTGGTCGATGGGCATCGTCAGGCCGGTGATGGACTTGCATCCCTTCGCGTGGATTTTCTTCGTTCCCTTCATCATCGTGACGTCGTTCGCCGTCCTCAACCTGTTCATCGGCATTATCGTATCGGCGATGCAGGAGGAAACCGAGGCCTCGGCGTCGGTGGAGCGCCACGAAATGCGCGACGAGCAGGATCTCATCCTGAGCGAGTTGCGGGCATTGCGCGAGGAAGTTCGGGCGCTGAAGCCGCGCGACTAAAACGGACGACGTGCCTGAGTGCTCCCACCGACGTCGCCACGGACGTGAGGTCCGCTCAGCCGCTGGCGCCACCTTCCGGTCTGCGTGCACCGGTCTGCGTGGCCGAGATCGCGTTCCTAGTCGATCACGTCGCGCACGAGCTGCTTGAGTTTCGCCGCACCCTGGTCGACCGATAGATTTCGACTTGAGCCCCGACTTCCCTCCAGCGTAGAGGCAGAGTTCGACGGGTTTCGGATTGGCAGAGAGCTACGCCGTATGCGAGTCTTTCGTATCGCCATCCAAGCAGGGCGACAGCGACCGAAAAGATCGGATCAGACAATGACGCCGCCAAAAGCCAGTATGCCTGTGATAGACGGAATGGTCGTTTTCACGTATACCGACGACCTCAAGGCCGGTTGTCGATTATGGGAAGAGGTTCTCGGATTCGAGTGCGCGATCGACCAAGGGGTCTGTCGCATATTTCGCACGTCACCTGGATCGTATGTCGGGGTCTGCACAATGCAGGACCGCCCGAGAAGCCCTGTAGGGGTGACGATCAGCCTCCTGACCGAGAAAGTGGACGAACTTGCCCAGACTGTAGCCGAGGCCGGCTACGAAATCGTGTTCGGACCCGCCTACTCAGAGCAGTTCGACGTCTATTCCTGCATCTTCCTGAACGACGACGGTTATCGATGTGAGATCCAACGGTTCGGGAAGTGACAGACGGTCTACCAGCGTCGGCTTAGGTCGCAATAGGCGGCATCCCCCGGTGCAATTGCAATTCGCATCAGCGAAGAAGCCATCGCACTGCGTCGGTGATGAACGCAAAAGTACCGCGGTCACGTCTACTCCCTGACATTTTTCTTAACTTTTCGAAGGACGGCTCTACGATCGCTCGCAGAAGGTTGAAGCGGTGCACGCATTTGGTCTATATGGCCATTTTTCCCCTACGTAAGGCAGTTCTCTCCAATGGAGCACCAATGACATCCATAAGTTTGATGACTGCATATGCGATCAATGAACCGGACATTGTCGCCGAGGACTTTAATGGCCAAGTTGTAATCCTCAGTCTGGCCGACGGGCGGTATTTCAGCCTCGGCGGCATTGCATCGCCGATCTGGTCAGCTCTTATGGACGGTCATACGCCGCAAGCCATTCTCGACAGCATGCATGAAAAGCAGCCGGCATTGGGGGAGAGCGCAGCACGTTTCCTCGACCGACTGGTTGAGTTTCGGTTGATACGAGCAAGCGACGGGAAAGCTTCGGCGTCCCTGCCGCAGCTTGTTCCTGACTGGGCCGGGGACGCTGCACAGATCGAGGTGTTTGACGATCTTGCTGAACTGATCTTCGCCGATCCGATCCACGACGTCGACGAGCAGGCCGGATGGCCAGCGCCCCGCCCCGAATCTTGAACGTCGGGCATCGATTGCCGCCCGCTATGGTGTCTGATGTCAATCTCGCGGCCTACGCCGCCGACCGGATCGCCGCGGCACGCGATTTTCCGCGCGAGCGGTTGCAGCGGCAAGTCTTTGCCATGCCGGATCTTGACCTCGCGGTGTGGTTTACGAGTACCGAGCTCGCCAAGCTCTGTGGCACGATGCTGCTGCAGCAAGAAAGGTCAGGGCCGGCAGTCCACTGCGCCGAGGTTTTTGCGATGGATGCGCAGGCGGCCGGTTGGAACAGACCCGCATCGTGGGACGAACACGCCGGATTCTCGTCGCGCGCGTTCAGCCGGATACTGTCGTCTGCCGGCAAGCGCGGTTTCTACCATCACGACGCGCCGTCCTGGCAGTTCTATGATCCCGAAACTTCTGTCGGTGTTCAGGTCCTGCCGACCGGACTCGGCATCCCGCCTTGGGAGATGTCGTCGCCGCTGCGCCTGTTTCTGCATTGGGCGTACGCTTCGGCGAACCTGCGCCTGACGCACGCGGCGACACTCGGACTGGATGGCCATGGCGCCCTTGTCGTGGGCGCCAGCGGATCGGGCAAGTCCGGGACGACGCTTGCAGGCGTGCTGAACGGTTTGATCAGCGTTGGCGATGACTACGTGGCCGTCGAGCAGGGGGAGCGCGTGATCGCTCACCCTGTGTTTCGGATGTTCAAGCAGGACCCGGTGGGGCTTCGGCGCGCCGGCATAGCGGCTGGCGATCTTCCCGACAGCAGGTTGAATTGGCACGGCAAGGTCGAATTCGACCCAGCGGCCGTCACGCCGCGTGGCCTTGCCGACAGCCTCGAAATTTCGACGATCCTGCTGCCGCGCGTTGCCAGGCTCGATCGAACCCGCATCGAACCGGTCGATGCACGCGATGCGGCGCTCGCCCTGGTGCCATCTGCCGTCTTCCAGCTTCCGGGCGACGCCGAGGAAGGGTTTCGCTTTTTCGGCAAGCTGGCGAAGCGCCTGCCTGCCTATCGGGTCCATCTTTCGGAAGACCCGAAAGAGATTGCCGGAGTCATTGGTTCGCTACTCGCCGGGGAGGTCGGTCATGGCCATTAGTGTTATCATGCCCGCCTTCAATGCCGACCGATTCATAGACGTCGCCGTTCGCTCACTGCTCAGCGAACGTCAGGCGATCAAACTCGACATCATCGTCGTTGACGATGGATCGACTGACAACACGCGCGATATCGTCGAAGCCATCGCGCGGGAGTACCCGGAGGTGCGCCTGCTGCGCAACCCGCGCAAGGGCATAGCGGCGGCGCGCAATACCGGACTTGCGGCGATCAGACCCGATTGCTGCTTTGTGTCCTTTCTCGATGCCGACGACATCTCCTTTCCGGGCAGATTGGAGCGTCAGCGTACCATTCTCGTCAATGACCCGAAGGTCGATGTGCTTTATGGGATGGTCGAAATGTTTTCGGTTCCCGATGAAACGGGAATGGCACCTGATCCGACCCGTCCCACCAAGGTCATCCGCGGTCCCTATTTGCAATCGGCGATGTATCGGCCCTCAGTGATCTCTGCGGTCGGCAAGTTCGACGAAAAATTCCATCAGGGCTGCGATACCGATTTTATCCTTCGCGTGGTCGAGAAGGACTATAATCTCGTTCTGGACGATGGAATCGCTGCCTATTACCGGCGTCACGATGCCAATGTAACGCTCAATGTCGAGGAAATGCAGCGCGAATTCATGCTCGCAAGCCTCAAATGGGCAGTGCGTAACCGACTAAACGGCAAGCGTGAGATTCCGCCGGTTTTCTCGGATCTTTTCCTGAGGCGCGACGAGATCGAGAAGGGTTTTGGCGAATGAAGGAATCCTATTCTGTTGTCATTCCAGCCTATAACGCCGCTGCGACGCTCGGTGACTCCGTCCGGTCGATCCTGGCGCAATCCCTGCTTCCTGAAACCATCATCATTGTCGACGACGGATCGACAGATGAGACGGCTGCGCTTGCAGCCCGGATAGAAGGTCCCATCACCATCCTGCGCCAAGACAATAAGGGGCCCGGTGCGGCTACAACGGCCGGTATGAAGGCCGTCAAGACGCCGTTTTTCGCTACGCTCGATTCAGATGACCTCTGGTTGCCAAACAAGATTGAGAGCCAGTATGCCGCGCTGAACGATGATAAGGACCTTGTCGCAGTCTTCACGCTTGCCCGGCAGTTTGCCGATGGGAGCGATCCGGATCCTGAGGGTGACGGCGCCGTTCGCCGTCTCTGGACCCGCACGACGATGCTGTTTCGCACCGAGTCGGCGCTTGAAGTGGGCGATCTTGTCGACCTTCCGGGTCGCCTCGGTGAGTTGGTCGATTGGCTGGCGCGTAGCCGCGAGATGGGGCATCGACATGCAATGGTCGAGAAAATCCTGGCAATGCGCCGGATCCGTCCCGGCAGTCTTTCCAGCGGTCTGGACGCAGAACGAAGCAGGGGCTACCTTTTTGCGGTGCATAACGCCCTTGAGCGTCGGCGCAAACAAGCTGAGATGGGTAAGGCGGGACCTGATTCTTGATGGGCTATGGACGTCTCGGCGTCATCTTCCGCGCCGCCTGGCCGACGCCGCAGGTAGACAGGCTGCTTCGGGCTGGCGCCCTGCTGGACGTTGCTGCCGCCGCGCAGGCGTGGCGTGATTTTGAAGCGGCGGCGGACTTCGATCATCTGACCGGCGGCGAGATGCGCCTCATCGGGCTTGCGGCAAGACGCCTCGCCACGTTGGCGCCCGACAGCCCGATGCGCCCGCGTATCGAGGGAATCGAGAGGGCCAACTGGTCGAGCAGCCAATTGGCGCTTGGCGAAGCTGGCGCCGGACTGCGGGCGCTGCAAGCGGCAGGCGTCGAAATGCTGGTGATGAAAGGTGCCACACGGGCTGCGACCGGCGATTCAGGCGCTCGCGGACGCATGCTCAATGATGTCGACGTGGTAGTGCGGCCCGAAGATCTCCCCAAGGCTTTCGAAATCCTGACCGATGATGCCTGGCGTCCCGCCGGGTCCGGATCGGTTCCCTATCACGCGAGCCGCCTTGACAGTGTGGTCGGCATCAATCTCATTCGCGGCCGGTTTGGCAACCTCGACCTTCATCGTACGCCCTTTCACCCGCCCTATGATCTGGCCCGCGGTGATGATGGGATATGGCAGCGGTCCATCCCCGGAAGGCTCGGCTACGCTGCCGTTCGGGTTCCATCGCCAGCCGACGCCATCGCCATCTCCATGGCGCATGGCGCGCTGGACGCGCATAAGAGCAGTGACTGGCTTGCCGATATTGCGGCAGCTATCGACAGCGGAGTTGACTGGGATACTTTCGAAGAGATCGTTCGCAGCCGTCACTTGCACACCCCCGCGACCGTCGCTTTGGGCTACGTCGGGTCAAGGCTCGCACGAGACGTGCCCGCGCGTACGCTGCGCAATGCCGAGCACGGTGCGCTTCGCGAGCCGCTCAGATTGCTGGCCGCGGTCGCGGAGACACGGCCCAAGGCCAGGACCGTCGGGATTGCCTGGTTCTTGCGCGCTCTGGTCAAGCAACGCAGATTATGGCGCGAACATCGCACCGTTTCGGCGCGCAGCCCTGTCATTCTGTCTCGTCCCGCACTCGGCCGACCGCCCGCCGGATCGACCGGAAGGGTGCTCCAGCAGACAATGCAATTGCCGGATCGCAAGGAGGTCGAAGCTTGGCGTGGATCGGTACTCGTAACGATCGCCGTCGATCTGCCCTCGGCCTCGCGGCGCGTCGATTTCGAGGTCAATTCGATGACCAGGCATCATGTCCGGCTGAGAAGCATCGTGCTCGACCGCGGCAGGCGCGGACGCCTGTTCTGCTTCCGATTTCCTCTTTCGCTGGCCATCGGCGAAGGCATGCCGACCCTGACCGCGGTGCCATCACGCAGGTTCAATACCGGCGCACCGGAGGACCTGCAGGCGCGCTACGGCCCGACACCTTTCGAGATCGTCACACTCAAGGCGAAGAAGGCAAGGACCTAGGGGCACCGGAGGCTCGAAGGCAACTGTCGGCTTGAATGCCTTTGTGCAAATGCGTATCTGCGGTCTTGGGTGAATCAATCCGGAGCAGGAATTTGTCGGCAATGGCGCGCTTTCTCGGCGATACGCCGCTTCGGGTCTTCCTGAAGCTCGTCGTCATCTCTTTCCTGGTCGGTGTCGTCATGAGCGCCTTCGGCTGGTCTCCGTTTGATATCTTAGAGGGCATACGGGATTTCTTCCTCGACATCTGGGATATGGGGTTCGCCGCGATTGAACGGTTTCTCGGCTACTTCCTCCTTGGTGCGGCGATCGTCGTTCCGGCCTTCATCCTCCTCAGGCTGTTCAGCTATCGCCGATAGGACTTGTCCTGCCAAATAGGACGACGCCAGAATGACAAGTGTCGCCGAAGAAAACGCAGGGCGCTCGGCGGCCGTGAAGCCGTTTTCTGTTACCAATCGTTCCGTTCTGGCGATCGCCATCCCCATGACGCTTGCCTACCTGACGACCCCGCTGCTGGGACTGGTCGACACGGCGGTTGTCGGGCAGTTCGGCGACGCGGCGCTGCTTGGCGGTCTCGCCGCGGGTGCGATCGTCTTCGATGTTGTCTTCACGAGTTTCAATTTTGTGCGGTCGGGAACAACCGGCCTGGTCTCCCAGGCTTTCGGGCGCAGCGATGCTGCCGAGGAGCAAGCCGTCTTCTGGCGTGCATTTGCCATAGCCGTTGTCGCCGGTCTGCTCCTTGCCATTGCGTCGCCGTTGCTCGTGTTCGGGGGCCAATGGTTCATGGGCGCCGAACCGCGCGTCAACGAAGCGATGAGTACATATGTGCACATACGGCTTTACGGAGCGCCGTTCCTGCTCATCAACTATGCGATCCTGGGTTACATTCTCGGTCGCGGCGAGGGTGCCATGGCCCTGCTGCTGCAGATGCTACTCAACCTCAGCAATATCGGGCTGTCCATCCTGCTCGGCCTAAAGCTGGGCTGGGGTGTGTCCGGTGTCGCATGGGGCACTGTCGGTGGCGAATTGCTGGCCGCGCTCGTCGGCATGACGATCTTGCTGCGCCGCTTCTCAAGAGGCCCAGGCCTGCCCCGCGCGCAATTGCTCGACCGGAAAGCGTTCGGACGGATGATTTCGCTCAACCGCGACATCATGATCCGCTCCTTTTGCCTGCTGGCCGCGTTTGCTCTGTTCACGCGCCAAGGCGCGCAGTTTGGCACAGTCACACTTGCGGCCAACGGCGTCCTGATGAACTTCTTCCTTGTCGCAGCCTTCTTCCTCGATGGTTTCGCCACCGCAGCGGAGCAGCTCGCAGGGCGTTCGCTCGGCGCAGCTGACAAGCCGGCATTCCAACGCACCGTTTATCTGACCTCACTATGGGGCTTTGCGCTGTCAGGAATTGCCACCGTCACCCTGCTGCTTTTCGGGTCGGATCTGATCGCGCTCGTGACGACGGCCGAAGCTGTCCGCACCGCGGCGGCCACCTATCTGCCGTGGGCGGCATTCACGGCGGTCAGCGGGGTCCTTGCCTTCCAGATGGATGGCGTGTTCATCGGTGCTACCTGGTCGAGGGACATGCGCAACATGATGCTCCTGTCCCTGCTCATTTTTGTCGTGGCGCTTGTATCGTTGACGCCTTTGTTCGGAAATAACGGCAGCTGGATGGCGCTGCACCTGTTTCTGGTCGTCCGCGGCTTCAGCCTTTTGGCGATCCTGCCGATGAAGCTCAGGACGGCATTCTAGCGTCAGGTCGACGCGTCTTTAGAGGCGCTTGGTGGCCCAGTGATCGAGGCGGCTGTCGCGCAGTTCAGCAACTGAAGTCACACCGCGCGCGGCAACAAGGCGCGACAATTCACCAATGATGCGGCCAGGCAAAGCAGGCCCGCCATAAATCATGGCGGTGTACATCTGCACGAGGTCGGCGCCGGCGGCGATCTTCTCAAGTGCCGTCTCGCCGGAGTCGATCCCACCTACACCGATGATGGCGACTTTCGGCCCAAGCAGCCGGCGCATCTTGGCCAGCACGATTGTCGAACGCTCAAACAGCGGCTTGCCTGACAGTCCGCCTGTCTCCCTCGCAAGGGAACCCGACCTCAACGGCGGGCGGGCGATGGTGGTGTTGGAGACGATTACGCCCTCTATCGAATGCGCTTTCACCTCGGCCGCGATATCTTCCAGATCGGCCTCGCCGAGGTCCGGCGCGATCTTCAGGAACAGCGGAACCTTTGGCCGGTCGGTCGGCGCAGCGGCGTCCCGGGCGGCTGTCACGTGCGCCAGAAGATCGGCCAGACTCTTTCGGGCTTGCATGTCGCGCAGACCGACCGTGTTGGGCGATGAAATGTTGACTGTCAGGTAGGAAGCGACACTGGCAAAGCGGCTGACGCCCAGTTCATAGTCGCCGACCCGGTCGGCACTGTCCTTGTTGGCGCCGATGTTCACGCCAACGATGCCCGCCCGCCAGGCCCGCGCCTTCAGCCGGCGTTCGGCAGCTTCGTGTCCTTCATTGTTGAACCCCAGCCGGTTGATGACGGCTTCGTCTTCCGTCAATCGAAAGATGCGCGGCTTGGGGTTTCCGGCCTGCGGCATGGGCGTCACCGTACCGACCTCGGCAAAGCCGAAGCCGAGCCTCAGAAGCGCATCGGGCACCTCGGCATTCTTGTCGTAGCCGGCGGCCATGCCGAGCGGGTTATCGAACGTCATGCCGGCGACAGACACCTTCAGCCGCGCGTCGATTCGTGGCGACAAGGCGACGGGCAGACCGGATTTCAGTGCCCTCACAGACAGGCCATGGGCGGTTTCCGGGTCGAACTGGAACAGCGCCTTGCGTCCCAGCCGTTCGATCAGGCCAAGGATCATGCCGACAGTTCCGGAAACGCGTGCGTGCCGTCGGCGCGGAGCGGAAGAGGCATGACCCACGCCACGGCAGCCAGATCGAGCGGTTCGTAAAGATGGGGGAACAATGCCCCGCCGCGCGACACTTCCCATTTCAGGCTAGCCGGCAGCCGATCCTCGTCAACGGCAATCAGCAAGAGCCCGTCCTGGCCGGAAAAATGCTTGGCGGCGGTCTCCCTCACCTGCGCGGCGGTTGAAAAATGGATGAAACCGTCGGCAATGTCGATCGGCGCGCCTTCGAAACGGCCCAGAGTTTCAGCCTCGCGCCACAGCGCTTCGGGGCAAATCTTGTAGATCGTTCTGGTCATGCGCGCCCTATAGGCGCAAACAGGCCCTCCGAAAAGAGCGCGCTCTCGAAGCGTCCAAAAATCGGCGCAAATTGAGGCCAAGAACCGTGTAATCTGTCAGCGACTGGAGATACCCATGCGCCCGATACCTGTTCTAGTCCTTTTCCTGCTGTCGGTGCCTCTTGGTGGGGCGGCTTTTGCCGCCGAGACCGGCAATTATCAACTTGAGAAGTCGGCCAAGGGCTATGTCCGGATGGACACCAGAACCGGCGAGATGTCGATCTGCGAGGAAAAGTGGGGTGAGCTTGTCTGCCGGGTCGCCGCCGACGAACGAACCGCGGTACAGGACGAGATCGAAAGACTACAGACTGAACTTGAAACGCTTGAAAAACGCATCTCGGACGCTTCGCTGCTCGAAGAACGGGTCGCCAGGCTCGAGAACTCGCTGACGGCCCGGATCGAGAAGACCCTGCCGACCGAAGAGGAGTTCAACAAGACGATGAGCTACATGGAGCGGTTTTTCAGGGGCTTCATCGGCATCGTCAAGGATCTCGAGGAAGAGAATGCCAAGCCCGCGACGCCGGAGGCCAACAAGACCTGAAGAGTGCCCTGGCACGCATCGATACACAATGCGGGCCGCTGACTGTGCCAACGCTCGAGACGTGCATTCCGGGATTTGCCGGATTGCTGCTTGAAAAAGATCCTTGCCACCTCATAATCGGATTCACCGCACCGCATGCCTATGCGACAATGCGGTTATCGGGGAGGGGCGCTTGCCGTCAGGCTACAAGTTCGTCATTGCAGACGACCATCCGCTGTTTCGCGGTGCTCTCAAGCAGGCCTTGTCAGGCCTCAGTGAAGTCGCAGAGATTCTGGAAGCTGGCGATTTCAAGAGCGCGACAGCGCTCGTCAGTCAGAACGATGATATCGACCTTGTGCTGCTCGACTTGACCATGCCGGGCGCGGCGGGCCTTTCGGGCCTGATCTCGCTTCGCGGCATACATGCGGCTGTGCCGATCATCGTCGTGTCGGCCCATGACGATCCCGAGACCGTCAGGCGCTCGCTCGAACTTGGCGCGTCGGGCTTCATTTCAAAATCCGCAAGCATGGACGAAATTCGAAACGCCGTTGAAACCGTGCTTGCGGGAGGCGTTCACACCCCCTCCGGGATCGACCTCGGGGTTGAACGTGACACCGAGATCTCGGACATCATCTCGCGCCTTCAGTCTTTGACGCCTCAGCAGGCGAGGGTTCTCGGAATGCTCGCCGAGGGCTTGCTCAACAAGCAGATCGCCTATGAGTTGGGTGTCTCGGAAGCCACCATCAAGGCGCATGTTTCGGCCGTGCTGAACAAGCTGGGCGTCGATAGCCGCACCCAGGCCGTCATCCTCCTGTCGAAGATCGGATCCGAGCCGGCATCCCTGTCCTGAAAACAGATGTCTATTCAGCGGCAGCCGGCGTGATGCGGCGAACACGCGCTATCATGGAACGCAGCACGGCCGGTTTCAGCGGCTTGTTGATGATCGGCACGTCGAGCAGGTCGGCCGCAGCACGAACTTCGTTCGAACGATCGGCAGTTATAAGGATCGCCGGAATCTCATAACCGTAGAGGTTCCTCAACTGGCGGATCAGATCGAGACCGCTCTCATTGTCGAGGTGGTAGTCGGCAAGCACGATGTCTGGGCGCACGATGGCGAGCCGGTCGGCGTCGCTCCAGGCCGTCCGGCTGACCACCGTGCAGCCCCAGCCTTCGAGGAGCAGGCGCATCCCCTTGAGAATATTCGCGTCGTTGTCGATGCACAGCACGTTGACCCCGCTCAACATCGCGCTCGGCAGATGCCGCGCCGGTCCCTTGTCCGCAGGTGCTGCTTCTCGGGCATTGCTCACCGGCAGGATGACCGAGAAACGGCAGCCCTTCCCGCGACCCGAATCGACCTGCAGTTCAAGCTTCAGGACCCTGGCGATACGATCGACGATCGACAGGCCAAGCCCAAGTCCCTGCGCCTCGCGGGCGCCTTCCTCGAGCCGGGTGAATTCACTGAAAACCGAGTTGAGCTTGTCGATGGGAATTCCGATACCGGTGTCAAAGACCTGGATTTCGGCGAGGTTTCCGCGTCGCCGCACGCCAATGAGAATCCGTCCTTTCCGGGTGTATTTGATGGCGTTGGACACCAGGTTCTGGATCAGCCGCCGAAACAGGTTGCGGTCGGTGCACACGGTCAGTGAAGAGGGCACGATGACAAGTTCGAGATTCTTCTCGGTGGCCATCGGCTGGAAGTCGTTGGCGATCTGGCGCAGCAGTCCGTCGAGCTGGAACACTGTCTCCGCGGGCCGCATGGCGCCTGCATCCAGTCTTGATATGTCGAGCACGGCGCCAAGGATGGTTTCGACCGATTCAAGCGACGATTCGATGTTGAGCGCAGCTTCGCTCGCCGTACCCTTGCCGGCGCGCTCGATCAGGGAGGCGCAATAGAGGCGCGCAGCATTGAGCGGCTGCAGGATGTCGTGCCCGGCAGCCGCCAGGAAGCGTGTCTTGCCCAGGTTTGCCTCTTCGGCAAGCATCTGCGCCTGCGCCAGTTCTTCGTTGACCTGCGTCAGTTCTGCGGTCCGTTGCCTGACGCGCTGCTCCAGTGACTCATTGGCCTGCTTGAGCGCCAGATCGGCCTTTACGCGTGCCGATATGTCGGCATAGGTGGCCACGATGCCGCCGTCGGGCATCGGGTTGGAGCGCAGTTCGATCGTGCGGCCGCTCGTCTTCAGCTCCATCTGCCAGGGGCTGTCGAATGTCGACAGCCTGTTGAGGATCGTGACGCGGGACTCTGCCGCAATGTCGCCGCGCTGCGCGAGATGGTGCAGGATCTGGTCCAGGGACACTCCGACCTGGCCCATCTCGTCGGGAAGGTCGAACAGCGCGCGATATTGCCGGTTCCAGCAGGTGAGACGAAAGTCCTGATCGAGTACGGTGATGCCCTGTTCCATCTGGTCGAGAGCGATCTGCAGAAGGTCCCGGTTGTGCTGCAAGGCTTCCGTGGCGTCGTCCAAAAGCCGGAACGTGTCCTTCGATCCGCTGTCGCCCCGCTTGAACAGAAGCGTCAGGATCAGCCGGGCGGACGAAGAACCGACTGCACTGGCAAGGAGCTGCTCGGAAAAGCGGATCACGTCCATTCCGGCCGGCTCGTTGCTGTTCAGCGGGCCATTGTTGCGCTCGTAGGTCTGGAAGGAGCGTTCGGTCCGCTCGACGCCGAGATAGCGCGAAATCGTATCGCGCAAGTCGCTGATCGTAATCGCGGTACGAAATCGCTTCATGCTGGGCATGGGGCCGGTGTCGCGCGGGATGAAGATCGATGCCTGTATCCGTTCGAGCGGGACTGCGGCGCGTGACAGGGAACCGAGCACGAGAAACAGGAAATTGATCGACAGGCTCCACATCACGCCGTGGTTCAAGGGTTCCGCCTCGGTTCCGAACAGGGCCTGTGGTCGCAGCGCTTCTATGCCGAAAGGGCCGCTGAGGAGTATGCTGGTGTCGGGGGCTGCCAGCGAAGGAAACAGCAGCGTGTAGCCCCAAACCGCGATGCCGGCGCCCATCCCGAGTGCGGCGCCCCGGCCATTGGCGCCACGCCATACCAATCCGCCGAAGAACGCAGGCGCAAACTGCGCGATTGCCGCAAACGACATCAAGCCGATGGATGCCAGCCGCGCATTGTCCGTGCTCTCGCGATAATAGAGAAACGCAGCGAACAGGATGATGAAGATGGAGGCCCGCCTGATATTCAGAATGAGGCTCGACCAGTCTTCGTTTTCGGCCTTCTCCGTGCGCAGGAGCCGTTTTACGAAAAGGGGGATCACCAGATCGTTCGAGATCATGATCGACAGGGCGACACTCGCCACGATCACCATCGCGGTAGCAGCCGAAAGCCCGCCAATGAACGCCACCATTGCCAGCAGGTCATGGCCGCTTAGTAATGGCAGCGAAAGAACGTAGAGGTCGCTGCTCGTCCTGTCGCCGACGACTGCAAGTCCAGCGAGCGCAATCGGCAACACAAACAGGTTGATCGCGACAAGGTAAAGCGGGAACACCCATGTTGCGGTTCTCGTCTCGGCCTCCGAGCGATTCTCGACGATCATTACATGGAACTGGCGAGGCAGCATGACGATGGCGAACCCGCTCAGCATGGTCAGGACAAGCCATGTGCCAAGCGACGTCCGATGCGCGAGTGATGCAAGGACCTCGGTGTTTTGCGAGACCGCTGTGACGAAGCCATCCGGGCCGCCGAACAGGAAGAATGTCACGAAGACACCCAACGCCAGGAAAGCCGCAAGTTTGACGACCGACTCGACGGCTACTGCCAGGACTAGACCATCCTGATGCTCGGTTGCGTCGGCATGCCGCGTACCGAAGAGTACGGCAAACAGGGCCAAGAGCATGGCGATGACCAGCGAAATATCGCTGACAAACGGGTCGAACGACGGTGGCTCGCCATTATAGTGCCCCACCATCAGGCTGACCGAGCCGGCGATCGCCTTGAGCTGCAGGGCAATGTAGGGGATGGCGCCAACGACGGCGATGACAGTGGCGATGGCGGCCACCGCGAAACTCTTGCCATAGCGCGCGCCAAGGAAGTCTGCGATCGAGGTAATGCGTTCGGACTTGGCGAGCCGGATGATCCGGCTAAGAAGCGGAAACCCGAAGAGGAAGACCAGGACCGGTCCGATATAGATGGCCAGGAACTCGAGCCCGCGCCCGGACGCCAGCCCGACTGACCCGAAAAAGGTCCAGGACGTGCAATAAATGGCCAGGCTCAGGGCATAGATGTAGGGGCGAGGGCGGCCCGGTCCGCGCGCGGCCGTGCGGCGGTCTCCAAGGCTTGCAATAGCAAACAGCAAGGAAACATAGGCGACCGCAATGATGACGACGACCCAGCCCTGCACGCCCTAGACCTCCCCATCCACAAGAATTGGCTCGATTTTTTGCAAGACGCAACCATAGCCTGATGCATCTGTCCATCTCCTGTGCCATGTGGCTAGGAAGCAGGTGCGGCCCGACTAATTGCCAGTGTGCGGACCATGCATTTTGCTAGTCTCGACCGGGTGGTGCTGGCGTTTGGCATGATGCAGCGCGAAGCACAAGAAGCATGGAGGGTTCAATGCTGAAGGAATTCAAGGAGTTCATCTCAAAAGGCAACGTCATGGACCTTGCCGTCGGTGTCATCATCGGTGGCGCTTTTGGTCTGATCGTCTCGTCACTGGTCGACGACATCATCATGCCGATCGTCGGCGCGATCTTCGGTGGTTTCGACTTTTCAAACTATTTCATTGCCCTGTCGTCGGTCGTCACCGCGGAATCACTCGAAGAGGCCCGCAAACAAGGCGCTGTCTTCGCCTACGGCAACTTCATCACCGTGCTGATCAATTTCCTGATCCTTGCCTGGATCATTTTTCTCATGGTCAGGGCGGTCAACAATCTGCGCCGCAGGGTGGAGGCCGACAAGGCGGCCACGCCCGAGACTCCGGCGGCACCTCCCGCAGATGTCGCGCTGTTGACGGAAATCCGGGATCTGCTGGCCAAGAAGGCCTGACGCTGCTCTGGACTGACGAAAATCCCCTGCTGCCTTTGCGGCGGGGGATTTGTTTGCCGGGTCGGACAGGCTAGACCTTCACGAGCTTAGGTCGCGATACGGATACGCAACATGCCGCTGATAGACAGTCTGCAACCTGCGGCGCGCCTCGCGCCCGTCAGCGGCATTGAAGCCGTCATGGATTATGGCCGAGGCCGCTCCGGCCTCATCCCGCTATGGGCGGGCGAAGGCGACCTTGCTACCCCCGATTTCATCAGCGCCGCCGCAATGCGCGGCCTTACCGGCGGTGAAACCTTCTACACCTGGCAGGGCGGCATCCCGGAGTTGCGCCAGTCGCTCGCCACCTATCACCAGCGCCATTTCGGCCGCGATTTCTCGCCTGGCGAGTTCATTGTCACCATCGGCGGCATGCAGGCGATCGTGCTGTCCCTTCTTGCCACGGTGGGCCCCGGAGACGAAGCCATATACCTGACGCCGGCCTGGCCGAATTTCGCAGCCGCGGCAGCCGTCGGCGGCGGCTTACCGGTCGCCGTCCCGCTGCGCCACGGTGACAATGGCTGGACCTGCGACATTGATGCGATAGAGGCCGCGGTAACGCCGCGCACCAAGGCGATTTTCGTCAACTCGCCGGCCAATCCGACCGGGTGGACGGCAGACCGTGAGACGTTGCAGGCTCTTCTTGATCTATCGCGTCGGCACGGCCTTTGGATCATCGCCGACGAAATCTATGCCCTGTTCCACTTTGGCGGCCACCGTGCCCCATCCTTCATGGATATCATGGAGCCTGAGGATCGCATCCTCTTCGTAAATACGTTCTCCAAGAACTGGGCGATGACCGGCTGGCGCATCGGCTGGTTGCGAACGCACCCCTCGCTTGGCCGCACTTTCGAGAACCTCATTCAGTATTCGACCTCAGGCGTTGCACAATTCCTGCAGCGCGGCGCAATTGCCGCGCTCGATCAGGGCGATGAGTTTCTGGCCTCCCAGGTCGAGCGCGCACAGGCAGCGCGCGACATCGTCTGCCGGATTCTTGGCGACACGGGTCGGGTGAAGTTCAGTGTGCCGTCGGGCGCCTTCTATCTGTTTTTCGCCGTCGAAGGTCTGGCCGATTCAAGGAAGGCCGCGTTCGAGATTGTAGACAAGGCAAATGTCGGGCTAGCGCCGGGCATCGCGTTCGGTGAGGCCGGCGAGGGCTTCCTCAGGCTGTGTTTTCACCGCCGTCTCGATCAGGTCGAGGAAGCGGCAAACCGCATCGCCGAATGGATCGGAAAAGCTTAGTCTCGTTCTGACGGACGCCCTCAGCCGCCCGACTTGGGCACCAGCAGGGGAATGACGCGATCGGACTTGGCGAGCTTGGGTAGATTCTTGTCGGCATAGGAAATGCCGAGAGCATCCCAGGTTTCCACCAGAGCGTCTTGCAACCGGTCGATCAGAAGATCCTCATGAAACGGTGTCGGCGTGATGCGCAGGCGTTCAGTGCCCCGCGGCACCGTTGGATAATTGATGGGCTGGATGTAGATGCCGTGGACGCCCAGCAAGCGATCGCTCGCCATCTTGCATAGCTCCGGGTCGCCCACCGCGACAGGCACGATATGGGTCGCAGAGTCCATGACCGGCAGTCCGGCCGCCTTGAGCACCTGCTTGGTGCGCGCTACCTGACGCTGCTGGGCATCGCGCTCGGCCTGCGATTGCTTGAGGTGGCGGATAGAAACGGTCGCCGCAGCGGCAATGGCGGGCGGCAGTGCCGTCGTGAAGATGAAGCCTGGCGCGAACGAGCGCACGGCATCGATGACCGCGCAGGATCCAGTGATGTAGCCACCCAGCGTACCAAAAGCCTTGGCCAGCGTGCCCTCGATGATGTCGATCCGGTCGGCAAGCCCCTCGCGCTCGGTGATGCCGCCGCCGCGCGGCCCATACATCCCCACCGCATGGACCTCGTCGATATAGGTCATGGCATTGTATTTGTCGGCGAGGTCGGCAATCTCCTTGATTGGCGAGATGTCGCCATCCATCGAGTAGACGGACTCGAAGACGATCAGTTTGGCCCGCTCTCGCCCGGCCGCTGCCAGTATGCTTTCGAGATGCTCGACATCATTGTGTCGGAATATCTTCTTTTCGGCGCCTGAGCGCCGGACACCCTCGATCATGGAGGCGTGGTTGAGTTCGTCGGAAACGATCAGGCAGTTGGGCAGCAGCCGCGCGATCGTCGAGATAGATGCCTCGTTCGACACGAAGCCGGAGGTGAAGACCAGCGCCGATTCCTTCTTGTGCAGGTCGGCGAGTTCAAGTTCGAGTTCTACGAGCGGGTGGTTGGTGCCCGAAATGTTGCGCGTGCCGCCTGCGCCGGAGCCCATCCTGCCGGCCGCATGCTGAAAGGCGCTGATCACGTCCGGATGCTGGCCCATGCCCAGATAGTCGTTCGAGCACCAGACGGTGATTTCATTGGCCCGCCCGTTGGCCCGCCAGATTGCGCGGGGAAAGGATCCCGCAATGCGTTCCAGATCCGCAAAAACCCGGTAGCGCCGTTCGGCATGCACCTGGTCGATTGCCTCTTCAAAAAACCGCTGATAGTTCATTTTTGACCTTCCAGATTGCCGCGGAACATAATTGCTGGGGCACGCAAGGTCCATTGTATCTCGTCGGTCAAAATGCCACGCCTGCCAGTTCGCCGGCGACCATGGCGGGCGCTTCGGTTTCTTCACCGGATTGCAATGATC
>JBBSOT010000055.1:0-19348 GCA_038259455.1 Hyphomicrobiales bacterium
ATCTTGCCGGAATCAGCCAGGCCGATCCCGACGCATTCGACCTCAATACCGTAGACCGCGGACCTGTTGGGGATTCGAACAAGTTGCGCGGCATGATGGGTACGACCGGGCGCTTTGCGATCAACTCGCGCTGGGACTTCGGCTGGGACGTCTTGGTGCAATCGGACAAGAATTTTGCCCACACATATGATCTGGGCGAATACAGCGACTACGTGCATACGTCCGAGGTCTATCTGACAGGACTGGATGATCGAAACTTCTTCGACGTGCGAGCGATGCACTTCGAAGTTCAGGAAGAGGTTTTCGATTCGAACCCGCAGTCCCGCTCGGACGAACAGCCCTGGGTCCTGCCAAGCTTCGACTACGCCTACATTCCGGATGCTTCCATCTTTGGCGGCGAGTTGAGCATCGACCTCAATGCGCGCGTCATCGACCGGCCAAACCTTGATTCGACTCTATCTTTAACGGCCCCTCCTTCGGTTGAAAAAGTTCCCGGTATCGAAGGCAACTCAAGCCGCATAACCGCAGATGCCGAATGGAAGCGCTCCTTCACCACAGACGGCGGCCTGGTGCTTACTCCGTTGCTGGCCTTCCAGGCCGATACGATGCACGTTAACGCGTCTGCGGACTCCATCGACGCCATCAATTCCATGGCCAGCAACCCGGACATCGGGGTCATGGCGGACATCCGCTCCGCCTATAACCGTTTCCTGGCGACTGCCGGGCTCGAACTCCGTTTCCCTGTGCTTTTTTCGTCGACCAGCGCCAGCCATGTCCTGGAGCCGACGGCCCAGATATTTGCCCGCAACGACGTCGATCACCAGACGACGCTGGGTGTGCCCAACGAGGATGCCCAGAGCTTCGTGTTCGATGCCACCACGCTCTTCGAGCGCGACAAGTTTTCAGGCTACGACCGGATTGAAGGTGGCACACGCGCCAATATCGGCTTCCGCTACTCCGGCGCATTCGCGAATGGCTGGACAGCCAACGGGCTGCTTGGCCAGTCATACAGCGTGGCCGGCGAGAACCCGTTCGCGATGCCGGATCTCGTCAATGCCGGTGCCTATTCGGGACTCGATACAGACACATCCGACTTTGTCGGACTCTTCGGCTTTGCCACGCCATCGGGAATATCGGCTTCGCTCAGCGCGCGGCTGGATGAACAGACCCTGGAAATGCGGCGCGGCGAACTGAAGGCCGGCTACTCCACCGAAGCGGTATCGCTTGTCGGAAGCTACACCTACATCCAGGCACAGCCGCTTTACGGTTTCTCGGATGATCGGCGGGAACTGTCCCTCGGCGCATCGGCGCGCTTGCTGGAATCTTGGCGTGTATTCGGTTCGGGTACTTATGATTTCGAAAACGAGGTCATGGTCAAGAATGCGCTCGGATTTGCCTATGACGACGAATGCTTCACTTATCTGATGACATTCAGCGAGGAACGCGATGCCCTTTCGCGCGAGCGCAGCCAAAGCATCGGTTTCAATCTGTCCTTCCGAACCCTTGGCGACATAGGTTCCGCAACCGACAACTTGGCCGATCTCTGATTTTGCCGACATCGTTTCGCCGCATAGCCGGGGCATGCAACGGCAATCATTCATGATGAGGGGCTGAAAACGGGAGTGGGCCGGATGTTTGCGATTAGAAGAAGCCTGACAACGATGGGCGTTGCGCTCTTCGCTCTGGCGAGCCTCGGATCCGTGACCTTGTTGCCGACGACTGCGGTGGCGAGCGAGATCAAGTTGATCGTCAACAATGTGCCCATCACGACCTACGACATACAGCGCCGCGCCGCATTCATGAAGCTGCAACGCCGCAAGGGCAACCTGAACGCGGAGGCGGAAGCAGACATGCTGACCCAGACGCTGCGCAACGCGGAGGCCAAGCGACTTGGGATAAAGATCAGCGACGACGCCGTCGCTGATGCTTACAAGCGGTTCGCCACGTCGAACAAGATGTCGCTGAAGCAGCTTGACGGAATCATGGCACAATCGGGCGTCACAAAAGCCCATTTCAAAGAGTTTATCCGTTCCCAGATGCTCTGGAATCAGGCGCTCAGCGTACGCAACCGCAGCTCCAATCGGGGCATGACGGAACAGGATGTCGCCCAACGCATGCTCAAGCAGGGCGGCACCAAGCCGACGGCTACCGAGTATATGCTGCAGCACGTCATATTCGTCGTGCCGGCCAATGACCGCGGCAGCATGGGAAAGCGCAAGCGCGAGGCAGAGGCGATGCGAGCACGGTTTACCGGCTGCGACCGTACCCGTGACTTTGCCAAGGGGCTGATTGATGTGACGGTCAAGGATCTCGGCCGAAAGCTTGGGCCCGAGCTTCCGCCAGAATGGGCAGATCAGATCGAGCAGACCAAGGTCGGCGGTGCAACGACAGTCCGGGAGACAAAACTAGGCGTCGAATTCATCGGCATATGCTCCAGCCGCGAAGTCTCGGACGACCGCGTTGCCAAGATGGTCTTTCAGTCCGAAGGCGGAACCGATGACAAGGCCGAGGAACTAAGCAAGAAATACACTGAAGAGCTTCGCGAGAAGGCGACGATCGTCAAGCGCTGATCGACGGATGTGGATCGCTGCTTTCCCCGGCTTGTTTATCTTGCCAGCCAGATGATCAACGGGGCTGGCGAATACCAGACTTGCCATCGGCAGTGTTCGCCTGCGTGCGCCCTCGCCCACTTGAGAAATTTCTGCCGGTCTTGAACCAATCGGGCCGCACAGCTACACGATTTGCCGATCGGTAGCCGCGTCCGGTGCATCGGCGGGGTTTCAGGTCGCTTCCTGTCACTTCGCGCGAGCGTTTTCTGGCGGAAGCTGCTGCGGGTGCCAGTCCAGCGGATTTGTATGGTTTCGTCGCAATCGACGTGCGTCGCGCTCCCAGGAACGTTGGGATTGCTGAACCGGCGCCG
The DNA here is from genome assembly GCA_038259455.1 of Hyphomicrobiales bacterium. Classification (GTDB taxonomy): domain Bacteria; phylum Pseudomonadota; class Alphaproteobacteria; order Rhizobiales; family Rhizobiaceae; genus CAMYMG01. The sequence goes on from JBBSOT010000055.1 coordinate 2,921, forward strand.
GGATCGTGACAATGGGGCTCGGGTTCAATGACATCTGACGGACTGCCACCGCTTCGTGAGGTCATCGAGCGCCATGGCTTGCGGGCCAAGAAGTCGCTTGGCCAGAATTTCCTGCTCGACCTCAATCTGACCGGCAAGATTGCCAGAACTGCGGGCGACCTCTCCGAGACAACAATCGTTGAGGTTGGTCCCGGGCCTGGTGGCCTCACCCGCGCCCTTCTGATGAACGGAGCCAGGCAGATTGTCGCGATCGAGCGTGACGAGCGTTGCCTGGCAGCGCTCGCCGAGGTCGCGGACCACTATCCTGGGCGGCTTACCGTGATTGCGGGCGATGCCCTTGCTACCAACTTCGTCGACCTGCCGATCAGCGGCCCGGTCCGAATTGTGGCCAATCTGCCCTACAATATCGGCACCGAACTGCTGGTTCGCTGGCTGACGATCGCAGCGTGGCCGCCTTTCTATCAATCGATGACACTGATGTTCCAGCGTGAGGTAGCCGAGCGTATCGTGGCAAGCCCGGCGAGCAACGCCTATGGGCGCCTTGGTGTCCTTGCCGGCTGGCGCAGCGAGGCGAGGATCGCCTTCGACGTGCCACCGCAGGCCTTTACGCCGGCTCCCAAGGTAACCTCGTCTGTCGTGCATCTTGTGCCACGGCAGGTCCCGCTGCCTGCCGACGTGAAGAAGCTCGCGCGCGTCACCGAAGCTGCCTTCGGGCAGCGTCGCAAGATGCTTCGACAAAGCCTCAAGAGCCTTGGTGGCGAGGCGCTGCTCGCATCCGTCGGTATCGACGGTACGCGGCGCGCCGAAACGCTTGAAATCTCGGAATTCGTGGCGCTGGCAAATGCAATCTGACGACCTGCAGAGCCTGGGCATCGTCCCGCGGCTTTTTCCTCTCGTTGTCAGCGGCGAGAAAAGATCGACCATCCGCTTTCGCGAAAGGCGCATCGTCGTCGGCCCGATGCGTTACGTCTGCGATGGCGACGCAAGCCGTACGGTGACGGTGGAGGTGGTTCGCTGCACCGACATGCCACTTTGTGAAGCCGCCAGGTTTCTGGGGCGCGAAGCTGACTGGCCCAAGGCGACAATGCTCGAGGGCATGCGCGAACACTATCCGGACATAGGTTGGGACGACCCGGTGCAGATCATCGAGCATCTGGCGCCTGCCGATACAACGACCGACGGCCAATCGAACAGCTGAATCAATCAGCCTTTGCGTCAAGCAATCCTGATACGAAATCGAAGAGGCCCGGTCTGCGGTCACGGCGCAGGCGCTCGGCGGTGACAATTGCCCGCACCTCGGCAAACGAGCGATCGAGATCGTCATTGATGACGACATAGTCGTAGTCGCGCCAATGCTCGATTTCGTCCCTGGCGTTCTTCAATCGGGCATCGATGACAGCATCCTGATCTTCTGCCCTTCGCTTCAGCCGTTCGCGCAATTCCCGCATCGACGGCGGGAGGATAAAGATCGAGACGATGTCGACCGACATTTTCTGCTTCAGTTGGGAAGCGCCCTGCCAGTCGATGTCGAAGAGCATGTCACGGCCTTCGGCAAGCGCTGCCTCGGCCGGTTCGCGCGGCGTCGCATAGCAATTACCGTGCACCTCGGCCCATTCCAGCAGGGAATCGGATTCCCGCATCCGGTCGAATTCCTTCCGGGTGCGGAAATGATAATGGACACCCTCGATCTCGCTACCCCGCCTTGGCCGGGTGGTCACGCTGACCGAGAGTTCGAGGCTCGGATCCCTTTCAAGCAGGTTGCGGGCAATCGTCGATTTGCCAGCGCCGGAAGGCGACGACAGAACAAGCATCAGCCCGCGGCGGCGGATGCTGGTCGGGCTCATCTCGGCGCTCATGCGCTACTCCAGATTTTGTACCTGTTCGCGAAACTGGTCGACAACGGACTTCAGTTCAAGGCCGATCGCGGTGATGGAAGCTGCGTTCGATTTGGAACATAGAGTATTCGATTCGCGGTTGAATTCCTGCGCCAGAAAATCCAGCTTCCTGCCAATCGCGCCACCATTGTGCAGAAGTTCGCGACCCGACGCGACATGGGTCTTCAAGCGGTCGATCTCCTCGCGAATATCGGCCCTGGTCGCCAGGAACGCTGCCTCCATGTGCAGACGAGACTCATCGAGGCTGGTTGATGCATCGAGGAGCAGCCGTACCTGTTCGGCAAGCTTTTCCCTTATCGCGGCAGGCTCGCGCGAACGATCAGCCTCGGCCTTCAGTACCAGGCCTTCAATGGCGTCCACGTGGCCCAGCAGCACGTCCTTCAGGGCCTCGCCCTCAGACCGGCGAGCCGCTTCCAGACCGTTCAGAGCCACCGCGAAGACTTCAAGCACGACACTGTCCAAGGCGGACTTGAATTCGTCGCTCTCCGATGGTTCCGGAACGTCAAAGACACCGCGTAACGAAAGCAGACCATCGGCGGTTGCCGGTTGAACTCCGAACTGTTCTTCCAGCCGCCTGGCAAGTCCGGCGACATCCTTCAGGAAGGCTTCGTTGACGACAGGTTGCGTCTGCGTACCGCTGGCTCGTCCCAACGTCAGGGTCGCCTGAAAATTGCCGCGCGAAAAACGCTTCTGAACCGCCTGCCTGAGTGAAGGTTCCAATCTGTCGATGCCGGTTGGCAATCTCAGACGCAACTCGACGCTCTTGCCGTTGACGGACTTTACCTCCCAGGACACCGACACGCCTTCGTGGTCGGCAACGGCCCGCGCGAAGCCAGTCATGCTTTGCAGGTTCATGGTTTGGTGCTGTCCCCCAGGCGGAGCGGATTGCTCAAGCTCCGATCCAAACAAATTCATGCGACCGCTTGGGACGAGGTGCTACTCGACCGCTGGCGATGTCGACTCACCGTCTGTCTTGTCGGCCTCGACCTCGGCTGCTTCCTGCGCCTGCTTGCGCTGGAAGGCCCGCCAGCGCGCGACATTCTCATTGTGCACTTCAAGCGTCGATGCAAATACATGGCCACCGGTGCCATCGGCCACGAAATAGAGGTCCTTGGTCTTCGACGGATTGGCAACTGCCTCGAGCGCTGCTCGACCCGGATTGGCGATGGGAGTCGGGGGCAAGCCGTTGATCACATAGGTGTTATAGGGCGTCGGCTTGTCGATGTCGGACTGATAGATGGGACGATCGGCTGGCCGACCCTTGCCGCCGAAAAGGCCGTAGAGGATCGTCGGGTCCGACTGAAGCCGCATGCCCTTGTTCAACCTGTTGATGAACACCGAGGCGACACGCGAGCGCTCGTCGCTCCGGCCTGTTTCCTTTTCCACGATGGACGCCAGAGTCACGAACTCGTTCATGTCGGACAGCGGAAGGCCATTGACCCGCCGATTCCAGATGCTTTCCACAAGAGTGCGCTGGTCTGCGAGCATCTTGTCTATGATCTGCTGGCGCGTCGCTCCCCTGGTGAAGCGCTGGGTGTCGGCAATGAGGCTGCCTTCAGGCGGCATCTCTGAGGGCATGTCGCCGCTCAAGGCTTCGTGTTCTGCGATGCGCTGGAACGCCTGCTCAACGGTCATCCCCTCGGGAATCGTCAGCGAAGCCAGCACCGACTTTCCGCTCTCCAGGAGTTCCATGATATCGCGCATCGATGCGCCGGCCTTAATCTCGTATTCTCCGGCTTTAAGGCTGGCATCGTGGCCATAGGCTCTGACGCCAAGGCGGAATATCCTCGAGTCGCTGATCAGTCCGCGTCTCTCGAGTTGCTCGGCTATCTCCGCGACACCCGTATTTGACCTTACGAGGAAATTGGCCGTGGTGGGCGATGGTCCTTTGCCTTCGAACTCGCTCTTTCCAAGGTAGACCGCGACACCTGCCAAAAGCACAACCAGGATAACCGAAGAAACGAGAAAGTTCATGAACACGACGAGCTGGCTGCGCGATTTGCGCGAACGCCGCGGCGGCGGCGTGCCCTTTTCCGGTCTCAGCGCTTCGCTCGCAGTCTTGGGCACGATCGGCTGCGGCGCCCCATCCCTACGTCCAAAGTCACGGTCACCTGAAGGGTTCATGTTCATGTCGCCTCAACATTGCCTCTTGTCGGAACTCTGCGTTGAGAGAACTGCCGCGAGACTAAGATCGAATGTGGCAAAATTCGCGGCAGCGCCGCAGCTTCAGCCGTTATAGCGTTGGAAAACCAGCGACGCGTTGGTGCCGCCAAACCCGAACGAATTGGACAAAGCAACATCAATCTGCCGGGAGCGCGGCTTGTTGGGGACAAGATCGATTTCCGTCTGGCGCTCGGGCTTGTCCAGATTGATGGTCGGGGGAGCCACGTTGTCGCGAATTGCCAGAACCGAGAATATCGCTTCGGCAGCGCCCGCAGCGCCCAGCAGATGGCCAATCGACGATTTGGTCGATGACATCGAGATCTTGGAGGCCGCATCGCCTACCAGGCGTTCTACCGCACCGAGTTCGATTGTGTCGGCCATGGTCGAAGTGCCGTGCGCGTTGATATAGTCGATATCGGACGGCACGAGACCGGCTCGCTTGAGCGCCGCCGACATGCAACGGAATGCGCCGTCGCCGTCTTCAGCCGGCGCAGTGATGTGGTGTGCGTCACCCGTGAGACCGTAGCCTGTGATCTCGGCGTAGATGGTCGCGCCGCGCGCCTTGGCATGTTCGAGTTCTTCCAGGACGACGACGCCGGCGCCCTCACCGAGAACGAAGCCGTCACGGTCGGCATCATAGGGACGCGAGGCCTTTTCGGGCGTGTCGTTGCGGCCGGTCGAAAGCGCCCGGCAGGCAGCGAAACCAGCCAGAGAAAGCGGCGTTACCGGCGCTTCAGCACCGCCCGCCAGCATAACATCGGCATCGCCGAAGATGATCAGCCGCGCCGCGTCTCCGATGGCATGTGCTCCTGTCGAGCACGCAGTAACCACGGCATGGTTTGGCCCCTTCAGGCCATGTCTGATCGACACCTGCCCTGAAACGAGATTGATGATGTTGCCGGGGATGAAGAACGGGCTGATCCGCCTGGGGCCGCGCTCCTTCAGGATGATCGCGTTGTCAGCAATCCCCTGGATACCGCCGATCCCCGAGCCGATCATCACGCCTGTGGCGCAACGCTCTTCCTCCGTGGCTGGAGCCCAGCCCGAGTGCTTTAACGCCTCGTCGGCAGCTGCAATCCCGTAAAGGATGAAGTCGCCGATCTTGCGCAGTTCCTTTTGCTCAAGAAACGATTCGGGATTGAAAGTGGCGTCCGAGCCGTCGCCGCGCGGGATCGAGTGAGCGATCTTGCAGGCAAAATCCTCGACATCGAACGCTCCAATCCTGGAGGCGGCGCTGCGTCCCGACAACAGCTGTTTCCAGCCATGCTCGACACCAACGCCAAAGGGCGACAAAAGCCCCATACCAGTGACGACGACGCGCCGCATCGCTGGTCCTCCCGAATAGCCGGCAATAGGCGTTGTGGTCAGGCCGAAGCCTTGTCGATGAACTTCACTGCGTCGCCGACCGTGAGAATGGTTTCCGCTGCATCGTCAGGGATTTCAACGCCAAACTCTTCCTCGAACGCCATGACGAGTTCGACCGTGTCGAGGCTGTCTGCGCCAAGATCGTCGATGAAGCTGGCGCCCTCGGTTACCTTCTCGGCATCGACGCCGAGATGTTCGACAACGATCTTCTTGACGCGCTCTGCGGTGTCACTCATTTGGGCATCCTCGTCCTGTGTTTTCTTCGCCTTCGTTAGCCGCCAGAATGGCGCTAATCAAGCTGAAAGATATACTCTACCGGTTAGAAGCACTGCACCGATCGTGCGCGCCAAAACGGCGGGTTGCAGGCGCATTACACGAAAAAACCCGCGCGTCCAAGGTGAAAACGGCCCCATTTACAGCGTTAGCGGGCAATTGTGACGTAATGCACAGGCAAACCCGGCACCCGCCATTGCAATCACAGCAGTCAGTGCTGGTCCTATATCATCGCCATGCCGCCGTTGACGTGAATCGTCTGCCCGGTCACATAGCTTGCCTCGTCGGAGGCGAGATAGACGACAGCGGAGGCAACTTCGGCCACGGTTCCCATGCGACGGGTCGGGATCGCTGCCATGATTGCCTCCTTCTGCTTGTCGTTCAGCTTTTCGGTCATGGCTGATTCGATGAATCCCGGCGCGACACAGTTCACCGTGATGTTGCGGGTCGCGATTTCCTGCGCCAGCGATTTGGAAAAACCGATCAAGCCGGCTTTGGACGCACAATAGTTGGTCTGGCCCGGATTGCCCGTCACGCCGACCACGGAGGTGATGTTGATAACGCGGCCATGACGGCGGCGCATCATCGGGTGTGTCAGTTCGCGGGTCAGCCGAAAGACTGCCGTGAGATTGACCTCGAGCACGGCATCCCAGTCGGCGTCCGACATGCGTACGAACAAACCGTCCTTGGTGATACCGGCATTGTTGACCAGTATATCAACGCCTTCGAGATCGGCCTCAGCCTTCTGGCCCAGTGCCTTGACCGCGTCGCGATCAGACAGATTGGCGGGGAATATCCTGACCCGGTCACCGAGTTCGGCGGCCAGCGCCTCGAGCTTTTCGACCCTGGTGCCGTGCAAACCAACCGTGGCGCCCCTGGCATGCAGCGCACGCGCAATCGACTCGCCGATGCCACCGGTTGCGCCAGTGACAAGCGCCTTGCGGCCATTGAGATCAAACATCTTGTACTCTCCAGGAAATAAGCGGGACGGGTGATCGCATTTTGACTTATCAGGAAAGGGCGGCCAGCGCAGCCTCGACGTCGCTGGGCGAACCCACCGTCCCGGTCGCGATGTCACGGTTTATCCGTCGGGCAAGGCCAGACAACACCTTGCCGGTACCCACTTCATAAAGTGTGGTCACGCCATTGGCGCCAAACCACTCGACGGTTTCCCGCCAGCGAACGCGACCAGTAACCTGGTCAACCAGCCTATCGGCAATCTCGTGCGGGTCAGACAGCGGATTGGCCACGAAATTGGCGACGACCGGAACTGCCGGCCTGTGTTTCGTTACAGCAGCCAGCGCCTCGCGCATGGCATCTGCCGCGGGCGCCATCAGCGCAGAATGGAACGGCGCTGAAACGGCAAGCATGAGGGCGCGTTTGGCGCCCTTCTCCGTGCACAGTTGTGCAGCGCGCTCGACAGCAGCCTTGGCGCCCGAAATCACCAGCTGCCCGCCGCCATTGTCATTGGCAATCTGGCAGACTGCGTCTTGCGAAGCCTCCTTGCAGGCAGCTTCAACGTCAGCTTCGTCCAGTCCGATGATGGCCGCCATGGCACCCATGCCCGACGGCACCGCCGCCTGCATCGCGTTGCCACGAATACGCAGGAGACGGGCCGCGTCGCCAATCGAAAACATGCCTGCAGCAGCGAGTGCGGAATACTCGCCAAGCGAATGGCCAGCGACATAGGCGATCCTGTCCTTCAGGTCGAAGCCCCTTGCTTCCAGCGCCCGCATAGCCGCCATCGAGACCGCCATCAGCGCCGGCTGGGCATTGGCGGTCAGCGTCAACGCCTCTTCAGGCCCTTCCCACATGATTTTTGAAAGCTTTTCGCCCAGCGCCTCATCCACTTCCGCGAAAACAGCACGGGACTCGGGAAAGGCGTCGGCAAGATCCTTGCCCATGCCCACGACCTGGCTGCCTTGCCCCGGGAAAGTGAATGCGATGGCCATGATGCGGGTCTCCGGACTTGATTGCGAGTGCCCTCTGACCAACACGGCGGCGCAAGTCAAGGGTTGAACGCAGCGACATTCCGGTCGCCGGAGCTTGGAAAAACGAACAACCGCACGAATTCATTCGTAGTTTCGCCACAAGCTATGGCTTTTGTGACGGAACAATGACAGTGGCATGACAGTTCTCCAACATGATCGAGGGACTTGAGTTGGCAAAGAGTGGTGCTGCCCAGGGCGAGGCATTGGCCGGACGCTCAGCAGTATGGCGTTGCAGTTTACAGGTGCTGCGCAAGGCCGGCTCGCTGGCGGTGACAATTGCGGTCGCTGCGGCGCTGGTATTTTGCGTCGAGCTGATCGTGCGTGGGTCGCTCGGCGAGACCGTGAACTTCTTCAAGCAGCCATTCCGGCCGGGATGGACCACTGTCGTCTTGTTCACCCTGGTGCTTGTCGCCCTCGACGCAGTGATCGGCCGCCGGCACATTGGTATGTTGATTGTTGCGCCGGTCGCGCTGCTGCTTGCCGCAATCGGCCATCAGAAATCGTTGTATCTTGGCGACCCGCTCTATCCGGCGGATTTCCTGTATTCGCGTCAGATTCTCGAATTGATGCCGCTTCTCCTGCGTGAACGACCTGTGTTGGCAATCCTTATCGTGATGGGCGGTATTGCAGCGTCGTTCTTGCTGGTGGCCCTGTGGCGCTCCTGGCGGCGGCGGTTTCCGGCAATGTCTCTATCCATGCGGATCGCTCGGCTGGCGCTTGCAGTACCGGCGCTGGCGTTCTTCGTCTCGATAATGGATTTCGCCACCTTCTCCTGGACCCGCGACCGCCTGCAGATCATCCCGATGATGTGGGACCAGAAAGAAAACTACGCATCGAATGGCTTTGCGATTGCCTTTGCGCTGAACGTGCCAATGGCCAAAGTCTCGGCTCCGCCCAGTTACGAAGACGATGTGCTCGACGCCATCCTGCCTGGTTCGCGCGGCATTTCGATCCCAGAGGATCGGCCGGACATCATCATGGTGATGAGCGAGTCGTTCTGGGACCCGACATTGCTGCCGGGAACGACAATAACGCCCGATCCGATGCCCACTGTCCGTTCAGTGCGCTCGGGCTCGATGTTTTCGCCCGAGTTCGGCGGCATGACTGCCAATGTCGAGTTCGAGGCGCTGACCGGTTTCTCGAATGCCTTCCTGCCATATGGCAGCATTCCCTATCAGCAATATGTGCGCGGTCCGGTTCCGTCGCTGGCCAGTTTCTTTCGCGCCGAGGGCTACGAGACGACCGCCATTCACCCCTTCGAGGGCTGGTTCTGGAACCGCGAACATGTCTATGAGTCATTTGGCTTCGACAGGTTCCTCAGCATCGAAAAATTGCCGCCGATGACGTCCCGGGGGCTGCTCGTTTCCGACGATTCGCTGACGGATGAGATCATCCGGCGTGCCGACGCCACGGATCGCCCCTTCTTCACCTTCGCCGTCAGCCTGCAGGGGCATGGACCTTATGAGCCAAACCGCTACCTCAATCCCCAGGTAAAGGTTCAATCCGTCGCCAGCTTCCGCACCAGTCAGTCGATCCAGTCTTTCGCAGAAGGCATTGCCGACGCGGACCGAAGCCTCAAGCGGCTGATGGACTGGGCTGAAAAGCGCGACAGGCACACACTGATCGTATTTTTCGGCGACCACCTCCCACCCCTCAACAAGGGCTATACCGAGACCGGCTTCCTCAAGGAGCCTGTGCCGGACCGTCGCGAGCCTCCCGAAGCGCTTGCCTTGCACCGTGAGACACCGCTTGTCATCTGGTCGAACAGGAGCGGCGAGATGAAGGATGTCGGCTCGATCAGCCCTTCTCTCATCCCGCTCAAGCTGTTCCAGCTGGCCGGCATCGAGCATCCTTACTACACAGGCTTCCTTGGTCGTGTGGACGCCCGCTACAGCGTTGTGGAGCGGCATCTGCTGGTTTCGCAGAACGGCTCCACGCCCGACTGGTCCCGCGAGAAAAAGATCGATCCCCTGATCAACGATTTCCGCCTGCTGCAGTATGATGCCATCTTCGGTCGCCAGCGGACGTTGGGGCACTTCTTCCCCAATCTGCCCAAGCCAGCCGGCGTTTAGCGCGAGAGGGCGCGCTCGCTCGCATTCATCGGCTCGCCAACATTGGGACGTCCTTTTCCCGATTTGATCAATGCTTGCAGGCTGCCGTTGATGTAGGTGGTCCAGCCGTCGGAGCAGATTTCGAAGCACTCGTAATCAGGCACGAGCCCGACATGGGTGAACCGGACCTCTGTCTTGCCGTGTCTTTCAGCGATCTCGAAGACGATATCCGTCCCGGTCCACTCCGTTTCATCCTCGGTGAAACTGAAGTGGTTCTCCACGACATGCCAGGCGACCTTCCTTGCCGACACAAGGTCAACAACCTTGATCGTGCAGCGATGCATGTCCCTGTAGCGATAGTCGAACGTCTCCCCTGCCCGATCGGTAGGCCCAGAGATCTCCTCCGACCACCACCCGCGAACATTGTTGATGGCGGCAAACACGGCATCCGGAGTGCTATCGACCGTGAAACTGGTCGTGAAGTTTTGGTCATTCATGCCTTCTTCCCTCTTTTCGGCTTGGGTTCGCGCTCCCTCAGAGCGGAACGCGTTTCTCGTATTCGTCTTTCAGTCGGCTCCAGCCATCCCAATAGGGATCCGGTGTGGTGCCACGCATCAGTGCCGCGAGAATGTCGAGGTGCATGTGCCAGCCAGCGCCGACCATCAGCGTGGTTGCCCGGTCAGGCAGGCGGCGATGAACGACGGTCAGCAGCACGTCGGTGCCTTTCGGTGCCAGATCGAACGTCACATCGCTGCTGGTGCCCCACGCGATTGCCAGTCGGCGCGGCGGATCCAGTTCCATGATGCGGCTGTCCATGCGCATTTCCTCAGAGAATTGCGGCGGTCGCCGGCCAGGCGGATCGGTCAGTTCATCGTTGCGCCAGACCAGTTCGACAGGCGAGCCGACGGCCATTTCCATTTCGCCCGACGCCAGCCACAGACGGCGCTTGTCGCTCTCCGTGAGATAGGCCCACACGCGCTCGATCGGGCCTGGCAACAGGCGTTCGATTTTCAGTGTGGCGGGCTCGATAAGCACGCCAAAGCCATCCATGGGCTTGAAGTTGTTCATGTGTCTTCTCCTTTACGGGTAGCAGCGGCTGTCGATGCGTCCTCTGCGCGCAGCAGTTGCTCGAGCGTGTCCAGCCGCCCTGTCCAGAAGCTCTGGTAGTAGCGCAACCACTCATGCGCGCTGGCCAGCGGTCCGGGTTCCAGCCGGCAGACATGCGTGCGCCCGATCACCTGCCGACGGATAAGTCCGGCATTCTCCAGCGCCTTGATGTGCTTGGATGCGGCGGCGAGGGATATCTCGAACGGCTCGGCAAGTTGGCTCACCGTCCGTTCGCCCTGTGCCAGATCGTGCAGCATCTGCCGGCGCGTCGCATCGCCGAGCGCGTGAAAGACGGAATTCAACTGGGGCGTCTGTAATTCAACCATGTGGTTGAACATAGAGAGGCTCGCATGAATAGTCAACAACATGGTTGAATGTTTTTCCGGAATGAAAATCAGCCAGCGCGTCGCCCGACATTCTCCAGGGCTTGCTATGGTCGCGCATCCCCTATAGACACCGCCGCAATCTGCCGGTCCTGCTGGGGGCTGAACGGAGGGCCGAAGGTGTCGCAAGTTGCCTTCGTGTGAAGCCAAGAGATGCTTCCGCTTCCCGTGTCTCCGCTCTCGACCGTCTCGAATTTGCGCCTTTCTTCTCCTGCGGTGGCTGTTTGCTGCCTTAATGGATCAGACAAGTTGCAGAGGCTTTTGCCGCGGGTCCGGACAGATGTGTGAAACGAAAGGCAGAAAAATATGGCTCTATACGAACATGTGTTTCTTGCCCGGCAGGATCTGTCGCAGCAGCAGATTGATGCGCTTGTAGAAGGCTACAAGGGCGTCATCTCCGCGAATGGCGGCTCCGTCGGTCGGGTTGAGAACTGGGGACTGAAGTCCCTCACCTACCGGGTGAACAAGAACCGGAAGGCTTACTACACGCTGATGGACCTCGATTGTCCGCCAGCGGCCCTGAACGAAATGGAACGCCAGATGGGTCTTTCCGAAGACGTGTTGCGTTTCATGACGGTCAAGGTCGAGAAGCATGAAGAAGGTGCCTCTGCGATGATGCAGAAGCGCGAAGAGCGTTCCGATCGCGGCAATTTCGGCGACCGTGATCGCGGCTCGCGTAGCTTCGGCGATCGTGACCGTGGCGACCGTGGCCCGCGCAGCTTCGGCGGCGACCGCGACGGCGGTGGTGACCGTGGTCCGCGCCGTCCCCGTGAAGGTGCTGAAGGAGGACAGGAATAATGGTTGAAGTCACATCATCGGCCCCGACCCGGCGCCCTTTCCATCGCCGCCGCAAGACCTGCCCCTTCTCCGGCGCCAACGCTCCGGTCATCGACTACAAGGACGTGCGTTTGCTGCAGCGCTACATTTCCGAGCGCGGCAAGATCGTTCCGTCGCGCATCACGGCCGTATCGCAGAAGAAGCAGCGTGAACTCGCCAAGGCGATCAAGCGCGCCCGCTTCCTGGCGCTTCTGCCCTATATCGTGAAGTAGCATTCGTCGGGCGCGGCCATGCCGCGCCCGCTATTTCCCATCCGTGACGGGCACGGCTGCGGCTTTATGAAAATCCCGGGTTGGATCGCTGACGATCCTAACTGCCACGACGGGCAGGACAGCGAAACCGGCGGAAACGCCCCGAGCTTCCTGACTTCGTCCTTTGAATCAGCCCCTTCGGGCACAGAAAGGAAAAGAACATGGAAGTCATTCTTCTCGAACGCATTTCCCGCATTGGCCAGATGGGTGACACCGTCAAGGTCAAGGACGGCTTCGCCCGCAACTTCCTGCTGCCGCAGGGCAAGGCACTGCGTGCCAACGAGGCGAACAAGAAGAAGTTCGAAGGCCAGCGCGCCCAGCTTGAGGCTCGCAATCTCGAGCGCAAGGCCGAAGCCAGCCAGGTTGCAGAGAAACTCGACGGCAAGTCGTTCATCGCGGTTCGTTCGGCCGGCGAAACCGGCCAGCTCTACGGTTCGGTCTCGACGCGCGACATCGCCGAACTGATCACCGCGGAAGGCTTTTCGATCAACCGCAACCAGATCCAGCTCAACCACCCCATCAAGACTATCGGCGTCACCAATGTCGCGATTGCGCTGCATCCTGAGGTCGAGGTCACGATCACGCTCAACATCGCACGTACGGCGGACGAAGCCGAGCGCCAGGCGAAGGGCGAAACCCTGACCACTGCCGAAGCGATCTACGGCGAGGACCTCAACGAGAACGCGCGTCCGGACGCCTTCTTCGATCCGAATGAAGACGGCGAAGATGATGGCGCAGAACGTGACGCCGATGTCGAAGGCGACGACGAGCAGGCCTGATTTTCTTCCTGTTGAATGAACCTGAGCCCGGGCCAAAAGCCCGGGCTTTTCATGAGGCTGCCGACAAGCCGCGCTCCCGACGAATTCAGGTCCAAGGGTCCTCCGCCCTTCGGTGCTTCTGGCCTGACATGTCGGGTGCGCTTTGGGCCAGCCGGAACTTTTCAAACCTGAGTCAATTTGACACACTGGCGTTCCGTTCAAGATGAATGGGGTGTTGTCATGAACGTTTTGTTGCAACGCATTATTTCAGGACTGGTCAGGATCGGAAATCTGACCATCACCGGCCCGACCGGTCAAACCCATTCCTTCGGCGATGGCAGCGGCGAGCCGGTCCATATCGTCATCCGGTCAGCGCGCGCCGAACGGGCCATCGCTTTCGATCCGATGCTCGCAGCGCCTGAAGCCTTCATGGATGGCGACTTCGACATCACGCAAGGCGATACGCTCGGGCTCTTGCGCATTGTATTCCAGAACATGGGTCCGGGCGGCGTCGACGCGGTCTGGACCAAGGCCATCGAGGGCGCCCGCAACGCCTTCAGGCGGCTCCACCAGGTCAACACCGCTGGCCGTGCAAAGCGCAATGTCCACCGGCACTACGATCTGTCGGGTGAGTTCTACAGGCTCTTTCTGGACGAGGACATGCAGTATTCCTGTGCCTATTTCGAGCGTCCTGACATGACCCTGGAAGAAGCTCAAGCGGCGAAGAAGCGTCACATCGCCGCCAAGCTCAAGATGGGCCCGGGCCAGTCCGTTCTTGATATCGGCTCTGGATGGGGTGGCCTCGGCCTCTATCTGGCCCGCACCTTCGAGGCCGAGGTCCTTGGCGTTACGCTGTCGACCGAGCAGCACGCGGTTGCCACCGAACGTGCCCAGTCCGAGTCGCTCGACAACCATGTCCATTTCGAACTGCGCGACTACCGCGATCTTTCGGAACGCTTCGACCGCATCGTCTCCGTCGGCATGTTCGAGCATGTCGGGATCAATCACTACCGCACATTCTTCGACAAATGCGCCACCTTGCTCAAGCCGGACGGCGTCATGCTCCTGCACACGATCGGTCGCAGTGGGCCGCCCGCGGCGACCAGCGCCTTCATCCGCAAGTACATCTTTCCGGGCGGCTACATCCCAGCGCTCTCCGAAGTCATGCCGTCGATCGAAAAGACGGGCCTGGTCGTCTGCGACGTCGAGGTTCTGCGGCTGCACTACGCCGATACACTCAAGCACTGGCGCCAGCGATTCCTGACCAACCGTGACCGCGTCAAGGAGATTTATGACGAGCGTTTCTGCCGAATGTGGGATTTCTACCTGGCAGCATCCGAGGCAGCGTTCCGCTGGCAGGATCTGCTTGTTTTCCAGATTCAGCTGACCCGCCGTAACGACATATTGCCCGTCACGCGCGCTTATATCGACAAATCGGAGAAGGCGCTTGCCCTGCACGCGCGGCCTGCGCGGGCTCAGCCGAAGAGAGCCAAGCCAGCCGCCCGTCGCCGCAAGGTCGCAAAATAGCAGCGCTACTTGACTTTGGTATTCTTCAATTCTAGTAACCTCTGAACCGGAGCCTGGGACCCAACTTTGCCGAACCGAACGCTGTCGGTTCCTCCAGTTGCACCGAGGGTGCTTCCGTGATCCTTTGCTACGGTGGCCTGAGGCCGAACGCCAAAGATTGAAAAGTCGGGATAGGAATTGCTCTAGAAAGCCCATGCAGCCGATAGTCCGGAACAATCTGCAACTCTACAGCGAACTGTGCCGCCAAAACCGCAGCGACACCGAACTCCGCACAATCAAAGCGGCCTATGATCTCGGGACGCAACTCTACAGTGGCTACTGCCAGGCCGATGGCCGGCCATTCATATCGCACACCATCGGCGTTGCGGGTCTCCTGGCCCAGATGGGGATGCCGGCTGAGATCATCGCTGTCGGTTTGCTTCACAACGTCTATGGCAACGGCGATTTCGGCGACGGTCGCGCTCATGTCGTTACCGAATTTCGCAAGCAGATCGTTGCGGCGGCGGTCGGACCGAGAATTGCCCTGCTACTCCATCGGTTCCGGTCCTGCAGGGTGACGACCAAGTCCGTCGACGATATTGAAGCCAAGCTCGATGGGCTCGATGAAACGGACCGGCATCTCGTATTGGTAGATCTTGCGGACTATTGCGAAAAATACGTCGACCTAGGCGTCCTATATTTCGGTGACTCGACGTGGATCACAGAAGAAGTGGAAGTCATGGGAGCGCGGCTTATTCAGTTGGCGCGTCGCCTCGAACAGCCGGAACTGGCTGAATTGATGGCGAGCTTGTTTCAGGCCGTCGAACAGCACCCCGCCATACCGGCAGCCATATTGCCTCCGATTGAACACAGATACCCCTATTTGGTTCTGCCGCTATCTGCCAAGATGCGGCTCAGAACCATCGCGGCAGGCTGGTATCGACGCAATTTCAGCCGCAGGAGATGGCGCAGATGAGACACTGCAAAACTTGACGGTATTCCTGTTTTGTTCTTTTTCATCTATGGTAGTGGATTGATTCGAGTCAACTGTGATTCTTTCCACCGACACCTGCGGGTTGTGAATCGTGGGCATGGAGGGCGATTCTTCACCCGGCCGCAAACGACTCTGATACGGCAATGACCGGGCACATAACGGGGAAGACATGGCAGAGGCAGCGCGCAAATTTGAGGTGGCGGAGACACCGCTCTATCGCGAGGCCCCGAACAATATAGAGGCCGAACAGGCCCTACTCGGCGCGATCCTCGTCAACAATGACGCGTTCTATCGCGTTTCGGATTTCCTGAAGTCACAACACTTCTACGAACCGCTGCACCGCAAGATATACGAGGTCTCGGCGGAGCTCATCCGGATGGGCAAGATGGCCAATCCGGTGACCATCAAGACGTTCGTGCCGGCCGATGAAAAGGTCGGTGACATGACGGTGGCGCACTATCTCGCCCGGCTCGCCGCCGAGGCCGTCAATGTCATCAATGCCGGCGACTATGGCCGCGCGATCTATGACCTTGCAACGCGCCGGGCGTTGATCACGGTTGGCGAGGACATGGTCAACATCGCCTATGACGCGCCGGTCGACATGGCGCCGCAAGAGCAGATCGAGGACGCCGAGCGGCGGCTCTTCGAACTGGCCGAAACCGGTCGCTACGATGGCGGGTTCGAGAGCTTTACCGACGCCGTCAAGACGGCCGTCGACCTTGCCAATGCCGCCTTCATGCGCGACGGGCACCTGTCGGGCGTGGCGACCGGCCTGCGGGACCTCGACAAGAAGATGGGCGGCCTGCAGGCATCCGACCTGATCATCATCGCCGGCCGACCGGGCATGGGCAAGA
>JBBSOT010000056.1:0-19211 GCA_038259455.1 Hyphomicrobiales bacterium
CCAATGACCGAAGACGGCAAAGGCGGCGGCTCGATCCTGACGCTGACGTATTACGGCGCGGAGAAAGTGATTCCGCATTACAACGTGATGGGTGTGGCGAAGGCGGCGCTGGAAACCAGCGTCAAATATCTCGCCAACGACCTGGGACCGGCGAATATTCGGGTCAACGCGATTTCCGCCGGACCGATCAAGACGCTGGCTGCCAGCGGTATCGGCGACTTCCGCTACATTCTCAAATGGAACGAATTGAACGCCCCGCTGCGCCGCAACGTCACGATCGACGATGTCGGCGGTGCAGGCGTGTATTTCCTGTCAGGCCTGTCGTCAGGCGTGACCGGCGAGGTGCATCACGTCGATGCAGGTTACCACGTGGTCGGCATGAAACAGGAAGACGCTCCCGATATCGCGCTGGATTGACGCCCGCTCCGCTCCAGTTTCATTTTCGCCGCATCAGGACGAACAGACCCGTTGCCAATTGAGGTGGCATCAGGCGATGGGCCAGTTGCCACATGCGAAACATGAACGCGTTGCCGAAGTGATAAGAAGGAACGCCTGAAGTGCGGTAATAGAAGACGTCGAAATCCTGTCCGAAATGCCGCTTGAATGCTGCGGGAGTGTTCACCCGGTAATGCGTCGGGAAAACGTCTTCTTCCTTTCTGTGCGGTTGGATCGCCTTGAGTAGCTTGCTGTGCAACCGGTTGGGAACGAGGCGTGACACCAACGCGACATATCCCCATTTGTTTGGTGTTATCACGAAGACCCAGCCGCCGGATTTGGTAACCCGCGCCAACTCTCTCGCCGTCCATTCGGGATCAGGCAAGTGCTCGAAGACATACCTCGAAACCACCGCGTCGAAGCGGCCATCTTCGTAGGGTAGCCGACCGCCGGGTTCGAAGAGCTCGGCACGGTCCAGGCTGGGATTGGACTTGACCGCCGGATCAACGTCGCAACCATCAACGAACGCAACCCGGCCTTTGAATATCTGCAGGTTCCGGCGGTACCTGACCGGATCCTCGTAGCACCACTCGCCCCTGCCTGCGCCGAAATCGAGCAGCGTGTCCTCAGGATGGATGAGCGCCGCGACCTGGCTGTAGAATGCGATTTGCTGGTCCTGGTGGGAGAACCCCGTTGCACCGGCTTCGCTTATGAGGCGGCGTTCCAGCGCCACCTTTGAATTTGTGTGAGGCTCGTCAACCGCTTCTGTTTTCATGGGCTAGGGACCATTTCGATTTTATCTCAAAGATTTTACGAGTGCTCGGTCAATGTTGATATTCCGATGCGCCGCAGTAGCGATAATCCGGTCCGCGTCGCCCAGAATTTTCAAGGTGAACGGCGTTTCGGGTGCGCTCGGCGTATTGATTTTTCGCAGCTTCCCTGTTCGCCCGCGTATCGTGATCCGCGACCATGAATTTCGGGTAACGCGCTCGACACTCCCATCGCGGCCGATACTTGTAATAGCTGCGAGATAGGCGCCGAACGGATCTTCGATGCCATCGGCAATATCCACCTCAATGTCGATGTCGTCGATCGAGCTAGGTTCGCCGTCCGCGCTCTGGTGTTCGATGGTTACGCAGGCTCCGCTCAATCGGTCGTTTTTCACTTGCGCATAATACGGAAGACTGCCGGTAAAACCGAGCCTCAGCGTAACATTTCTGGTTGCCCGGCCATAAGACTTGACCAGCACTGCGGATTGCGCGCCCGCCGCAACCTGCAGCCCATCATGGTGAATGTTGATCTCCAGGTCGTGACCTTCAACACCATAGGCGATGTATGCGCGCCGACAATTTACGCTGTCGATCACGCCATGTACCTCGTCTCCCTGATTTTCGCATCCCAGTGCATAATAGCAATGACGGGCCCGGCAATTCACACCAAAGTTGATGCCGCAAACCCGGTTCTGAACCGGACCCTGTGCCCAGACCATTGCGAGCGCACGAACGGCAAGAATGTTCGCTATTCCAACAGAATGTGTGCCGCCGCCCCCAGGCTGAAGAACGATCATCTTCATACCCCAGGCCTCGTCAACATATGCACTGTCGCTGGCAGTCAGGTTGATGATGTCCAGGCTCGCGGCGTTGGAAAAGGACAACAGGTTCCACACGTTACCCTTGGCGCTACGGGCTCGGATGATCGCACCATTCCCGTCAAAAACGGCGTTACGAAGGCCCGAAACCTCAAACAGACTCGGTCGATCGGTGACGATCCCGAGATCGTAAGTGCGTCCACGTTCCAACCGCAGGACACCGGTGCCGTTTCGCACCCATTGCTCTATCGCCTTCCTGAGAACCTCCCGGTCAGACGAACGCTGGGTCCGGAATTGTCCTGCGTCGACGAAGGGCTCAGCGGCCGTACCATGGAAAGCCGACAGGCTGGATCGCGCAACGACCCCTCCCATGATCAGCATATTTCGGCGGGTTATTGGAAAGATCGATGCCATCACAGTAGTATTAGGAGTGCGCGATTAACCGAGGGCAACGCTCGGCTCATCGAGCGCCAGAACCAAGGATTACAGTCAGGATCGTGCGGAAAAGGATCGTTACATCGATCCACAGTCCGAAATGCTTTATGTAATAGAAATCGTAGTGCAACTTATCGAGCACCTCGTCCAATTCCGTGACATGGCCCTGATTTACCTGCGCCCATCCGGTAATGCCTGGCCGAACAACATGCCGATAACTGTAATACGGCAGTTCAGCCGAATACCAGACCGACAGGGCTTCAGCTTCGGGGCGCGGACCGATCCAGCTCATTTCACCGCGGAGTACATTCCAGACCTGCGGGAGTTCGTCGATCCTTGTATTCCGTAAAAAACGGCCAAGTTTTGTGATGCGGTGATCGTCAACCTTCGTTTTCGCCGACTCGCGGCCGGGCTTCCCGTCGTTTTCTACCAGTCGCATGGTGCGAAATTTGAGCACGGAAAACGGCTTGCCGCGATAGCCGACCCGGATCTGTCGGAAAAAGCTGGGTCCTGGGCTGTCGAGCTTAATCGCGATGGCCACGATAACGAATAGCGGTAGCAACATCGGTAACGCAACGATCGCAAAAACGATATCGCCTGCCCGCTTCAACGAAGAGTAGCTTTCCGAAGGGGCGAGCGAACCCAAGCTGTTTTCCGACAAATGTTCAATCTGGACCCTGCCGGATATCATCTCCTGGACCTGCTTTATATGGAACACCTTATAGCCTTGGAGTACGAAATCCGCGATTTCCCGCTCCCAGACATGGCTGTGATCCAGCCTCAAATCAGCGATGATGGCCCCATCCCGGGGTATCTTGGTACCGGGACTGTCGAGTATGACCCAGTTCGCGCCTGGCACTGCGGCCAACTGCCGTGTCGAGTGAGAGGGCACCAGGTAATAGGCATGATCGATGGCTTTGCGACCAAACCAGCCGAGAGCAAAAAGGAATATCGCCAAAGCGGCAAAACTGGCTCCCAAGGAGAACCGACCGTAGTCGAGCCTGAAAAACAAGATTGCGGCCATGGTCACGGTGAAAACGATGGCGATTGTCGGCAACAGGTTGCCCATTACGCCCACACCCGGAAACACTTCGACGCGCCGGAACATCAGCAGCGCTAAGCCGAACGCAAATAAAGACAGCAGAACGGTCGTAAAGGCGTTCGGGTCCGAAACCATGAAGCCGACATCACCGCCGGTAAACAGGAGTGACGGCAGGATCGCCAGCAGGAACCCGCACGCCAGCTGAACCCGCAGCATGCTTGCGGGACGCCGCCCGCTACGCATCTGCTTGGGGGAAATACCGCTTAAAACCGTACTGTTTCCGCCGGACGTGGGCGATTCCATTATTATTCCTTTTGGTCTCACAAACTTGTTTCGACCGTTTAGTTCCCAAGCGCAACCAAGCAAGCGTTACCCCTGCAAAACGCAAAGCCGGTATGATGCAGGGCTAGATGCCCATCTCACCCAGTAACTTTGCATTGATGGTTCTCACGTTGAATCTGTTCTCGGCCAAGACACGGCTTGCCTGAGCCATTGCCTCAAGTTTTCTGGGTGCAGAGACGGCGGCTATCATGGCGTCTGCCAACGCCGGTGCGTCTCCGACCGGGACGAGCCAACCGTTGCCCCCTGCAATCACTGTTTCCCTGCACCCCACGGCATCGGTGGTGATGATTGGGCGCCCAATCGCCAAAGCCTCCTGTGTGCTTCTGGGCATACCTTCACGGTACGAAGGCAAAACAAAAATGGTACATCGCTCGATTTCGACCCGGATATCGTCGACGTGCCCGAGAAAGGAGCACACTCCAAGCGCGCGGAGCTGTTCGATCTCGGCAGGCCCGATGCCTCCTGGGTTTGGGTCGGCATCTCCGGCGACGACAAACTCGCAGTCTGGCCGTGTCTGTTTGGTAATTATGGCAGCTTCGACAAATTCCCGAATACCCTTTTCGCGCAACAACCGGCCGACGAAGAGCAGCCGAGGGGCTCCATCAGGCAACGGCGATTGAACGAAATGGTCGAGATTGACCCCCGTCCCATCGGTAAGGATGGCGCGGTCGGAACCGAGCACCCCCGCGTCGACGAAATGCGACAAGTCCTGCGCGTTCTGAAAAAAGACTGCGTGGCATCGACTGAACGATAATTTGCACAAGGCCATCACTACCCGCCGCAAGAGCCGGCGCTTGGCGGTCAGGCCATCGGAAGGCTCAATAAAAACATAGCCCAATCCTGCTACGAGCGCATATCGTCGCGGCACGCCTGCTAGCCACGCTGCCAAAGTTCCGAAGACGACCGGCTTCAAAAAGTAGCTGAACACTATGTCGGGAGCCAAGGTCCGAAGTTTTCGGCGCAATTTGAAGGTATTGATCAGATCAGCGACCGGCCGCATGCCCATCCGATCAAGTTCGATATCAACCGGTTCTGCGCCTAGTTCGCGGACCTTGCGGCGCAGTTCTTCATCAAAATCGGGGGCCAGCGCGAAAACCCGGGCACCCCGCCCGACCATGTCGCTAATAAGCTCGCCCCGAAAATTGACGATCGAGAACGCGCCGTTGGCGACGATCGCGATAGTCCGCGCGGCTCGTATCATGCCCGGGCCCGCATTCCGTCCAATTGGAGAGCCGACGGGGCGGCTGTTGGCGCGCGGCCGTGTTCATCCATCCACGTCTGGAACATAAGAATGTCCCACAGCAGGTAATGTCTGCGGTACTGGCCCGACTGGTGCTCATCCCACATCTTCCGGACGACCTCAGGTTTGAAGAACCCTTCTTCGCGCAACCGTTTTTCGTCGAGCAGCGCCTCGGCCCAATCCCTCAGTTCGTGGCGCAGCCAATGGTCAATCGGTACCGCGAAGCCCATTTTTGGTCGCTCGATCAGTTCTTTCGGGACATGGCGGTAAAGTATCTCCCGCAATATGCGTTTTCCTACGCCACCCGAGATCTTGGCTTTCAGTGGCAGGCGCCAGGCAAACTCCATGACCCGCGGGTCGAGAAACGGCACCCGGCTTTCGAGGCTAGCCGCCATACTGGCCCGATCCACCTTTGTCAGGATATCATCCGGCAAATAGGTGAGAGTATCGAGATACATCATCGTTTCACGGAAATCCGTGAACGGCAAATTTGCATCGAAAGCGTTCTTGGAGGGAATTGCTTGGTCGACCAGAATGTCTTGCGGCATGGTCTGATGCGACACCAAGTTGCGATAAAAGGACATCTCGCTGCGTTCCGAGAGGATCGCGGCAACCTTCGGCAATCGGTCAGCGAGCAACCGTTTGCGCAGCGGCGGCGCGACGGCTGACAGCCCGTTCATCAAATGCCCCGCGATCCGGCTATTCGCCAGTCGGGCCATTCCGTTTCGCAAAGGGTATGGCAGCGCAGAGCTTAACCCCCAGATCTGCATACCTATGAAATAGCGATGATAGCCGCCAAAGATTTCGTCGCCCGCGTCTCCCGAGAGACTTACGGTCACGTGTTGCCGCGTCAATTCGGACACCAGCAGCGTGGGAATCTGTGACGAATCCGAAAATGGCTCGTCCCACACCGACGCCAGGCGGGAAACCGCCTTCAGCCCGTCATCGGGCGAGATATACATTTCATGATGATCGGTGCCGAGGTGCTGCGCGATCTTGCGGGCGTAGGGGGCTTCGTCATAACCTTTTTCGCTATAGCCGATGGTAAAAGTCTTTACCGGCCGACGGGACTGCGTCTGCATGAGCGCTACGATCAGGCTGGAATCGATCCCGCCGGAAAGGAATGCACCAAGAGGAACATCGGCCTCCATCCGAATTCTGATGGCATCGGCCAGCAATTCCTCCAGATCCTCGCTCGCCCGACTGAGGTCGGTGATCGGGTTCGCTTTCGCGGAAGTGACCATCTCAGCCATCGACCAGTATGGCTGGCTGACAAGATCCTCGCCGGGCGCCCAATCCAGCCAATGCCCGGGTTCCAGCTTGGCAATGCCGTCCCAGATACTCATCGGTCCAGGTATGTAATTGTGGCGCAGGAACAGGTGAAGCGCATCATGCGACACCTTGCGTTCGAACGATGGATATACGCTGAGCGCTTTCAGTTCCGAACCGAAAAGCAGATCGTTGCCGGCTTTGCCGTAATAAAGCGGCTTTTCGCCGATGCGGTCTCGCGCAAGCACCAATCGTCGGAGCTTGCGGTCCCACAGGGCAAACGCAAACATACCGTTCAACCTGGGAAGAGTTGTGGCGATGCCCCAATGGTCAATAGCGGCAAGCAGCACTTCCGTATCGGAATGCCCCCGCCAAGCCGGGGCGGCGCCAACTGCCTCCAGTTCCGCTCGTAACTCTCGGAAATTGTAGATTTCGCCATTATAGGCGATAACAAAGCGCCCCGATGCCGAGAGCATCGGCTGGTGTCCGGCTTGCGAAAGATCGATGATGGACAGACGGCGGTGCCCGAACGCGATGCCGGCTTCTGCGTCACCCCAGTAGCCGTAATCGTCCGGGCCCCGATGACGTATGCGCGCAGCCATCGACGCGGTCAGCGCCTCGGCGTCGGCAGAAAGGCCGCTTGGCCTTAAAAATCCCACAAAACCGCACATTATTTATAACCAGTTCAAAATGTTGCTACTTGGCCGATTGGACAAACATCGAGGCATAGTGATCCTCGTACTGCCGAACTATGGCCTCTATCGAAAAATGCTTGGCGATGCGTTGCCGAGCGCGTGCTCCCAGTTGCCGGCGACCCTCGGGAGACATCGACAACGCCTGTTGCAGCGATAACTCGATGTCTTTTGGATCAGGTGATGGAACAACCCATCCACTGTCTCCAAGCAGGGCTGCCGACTCGCCTACATCGGTAACCACGCATGGCACCCCATAACTCATCGCTTCGCCGACGACATTGGAAAAGGCTTCACCGTATGAAGTGTTACACGCGATATCCAATGCGCTTGTCAGGGCCAGCACGTCACTGCGTTCGCCAAGCCACAATACTTTTCCGTCCAAGCGGTGAGAATATCTCTGCGCGAGCGCCCCCTCGGGTTCGGTACCCTTGCCAATCAGGACGATGCGCATCGCCGGGTAGCTCCCAGCCAGCATGGTGCAAGCATCCAGAAAGCCCTCGTGGTTCTTGATCGGATGAACACGCCCGACCATCCCGACCAGCACATCTCGATCGCGCACGCCCAAGGCCGCGCGAGTCCTTGTCCGGCTTTCGGAGACCACGTCATCGGTAACCAGAGCGAACCCGTTCGGAATTACCATCCTGCGGTCTCGGGGGTAGCCAATTGCTTCGTGATGATCGGCGGCCACGCCAGAATTATATATGATCGATTGGGGCCGCCGCGCCAGCTTCGCACCGAGCGCGACAGCAAACCGGGTCAAGCGGTTCTCGCGATGGAAACCGTCGAGAGAATGGCGGACGCTCCAAAGCAGCTTTACCCGTCGCGGCGTTACGACCGCGCTGACAAGGTTGGCATGAACCAGCCAGCTCTGGACTGCGTCCGGCGCACGCCGCCTGACTTCCCGCCAAATTCGCGGGATGGCTAGAATACCGTTCAGTCGTGTCGCAGCACCCATGGCAGTCACTCGGTGCCCTTCTGCGGCGAGCTGCGCTCCAACTGGACCGCGATCTGCCAGCACTATGACCTCGTGAACGAATTGATCTCCACGGGAAACAATCTGGGCCAGCATCCGCTCCGCGCCTCCCGTTCCCAGCCCGGTGATGATATGCAGGACCGTCGGCCGCGCAGGCTGTGTCATGACGGAACTGCATCTGCTCTGGTCGGCGCATCGTCAGGCTCGTCAACCAGCCTCGGCTCAGGCCGCTTGCCCGCGGTAAGTATCCAAGCCCCCAGCCAGCAGACGAAGACTGCTATGAGCATCCGGTTGATCAGCGTCAGCGCATTCGCAAGGTCATTACGCTGGATGTAGAACGCAAGAAACGCTCCGAAAGCGAGGCAGAACAGCTGAATCGCTGGCTTGGAACTGGCCAGTCCGCGCGACGCCAGAACCAGAAAAAAGTTCTTCGCGATCAGGAAAATCAACAACCCGACCCAACCCATTGCGGCAAAGAACTGCGATTGCGGTGTACCCGTTATACCGTACGCGATGTTTGGGAACAGGAAATCCTGATGATTGAAAGCCGCATCTTCGGGCCTCAGTCCGAGCAGCGGAGCGAGAAATGGCACCGACGCCACGAGCGCATCGAACAGTGATCCAGGGGCCACCTGGAAGTTGCGGGACAGAACTTCGTTGAGGACCGCCTGCGAGAGAAACGGTTCAAACTGGAGAATCATCGTTTCGAAAAAATTATCGCTCATCTGAAGCGAATCCAGGACCTGCCAGTTGCCCAGACGATAAGCCGTAAGAAATGGCTTGTATGCGACCAGCAAAGCCGCCGCTGCCAAGCCCGGCATCAGATAGCGCAACCTCAAAAATACGAAGATACCCTCCCTCCGGGCGATGTACGCGGCCACCGCGATCAGAGAAATGGCGAATTCGGCACGGAATCCTGCGTACAGCAAATAAGCCAGCCCCGATGCGGGGACCAGCGATCGCAGCCACTTGGCCTGAACCAGAAAGCAGATCATTGCGATCTGGCATACGCTGGCAAACAGTAGAAATACTCGGTCGATATTTCCGAGCACTTCATTTTTGTCACTGCTGAGCAATTCTTCGCCCGTGAAGAGGAGCAAGTAGCCAAACGATGCGGCAATCAAGCCAATGGCGGTCAGGTCGAATGGGAGGGTGGTCCGCAACGCAGGAATGGAGGCGGGCTTGGGGCGATACAACAGGCCGGTAAGCAGTGTCGAACCGAGGCACATCTGCCAAACAGTATACGCCTGATCGACCAGTGGTATCGATGGCAATACCCCCGGCGCGTAAGGGTTCGCGACATATCCATAAAAGCCCGGCGAAAAATAGATCAACTGGCCGATAAAGGCGACCGACACGAAGTCGAACACTTTACGAATGAACACAAAGTATACGAATCCCACGAGCGAAAGCGCGGCAAATACGAGATAATTGTCAGTCACCGGATAACACCGCCGGCTCGTTCGGGAAGATCGCGCTCAGATAATCATCGATCACGCGCTCCCGGTCGTAATAGGCTGCGCGCAATCGACCGTCAGGCCAGTCTTTCGCGTTAAGCGCAGCGCGTATTGCCGTTTCGAGCGCGGGCACATCGCCTACCGGAACCAGAGTCCCCCATCGCCCACCCTCGAGGATTTCGTATGGTCCGGTTTCGCAATCGGTACTAATAACCCGCGCACCGCACCCCAGCGCCTGGATCAGTGCATTCGGAAGGCCTTCGAACTGGGAGCTCGATACAAACAAATCACATTTTGCCATCGCGGAATAAGGATTTTTCACGAAGCCCGGCAAGTGGACACAGTCTTCAAGACCAAGGTCTCGAACCAGTTGTTCCAAGGCTGCACGTTCGGGTCCTTCCCCGAGGATGACCAGATGCGCATCACCTTCGCGCCCGACCGGCGCAAAGGCTTCGATCATCACCGCATAGTCTTTGACCGGCACCAGCCGACCTGCGCACAGGATGATTTGCTTCCCGCCAGCGGCAATGCGCTCGCCCAAGGGCCACCTGGCTTGGGAAAGCTTCAGGACATTGGGGTCCATAACCGGGTTTCGAATGACCTTGAAACGGTTCGCTGGCATTGCCACGAATTTGCGCAAGGCTTTTGCCATAGCCGCCGCTGGCGCGATCACGAGGTCCGCACGCTGGTACAAGAGCGGTGTTACCTGTAACATCAGCGGGCCGAGGGTGCCCCGAAAAGCCTCAAACTGTGCTTCCACGGCCGATCGTTCATTCAATATCAGTCGTGTCCGGCTGCGAGCAAAAAAATGCGCAGCTGCGGCGACCAGATTTGTATGGCGCATGGCCGCCATCAAGGTCTCCGGCTTGTCCTTCAAAAGATGACGAAGCAACCCCGGAAACGCTTTCGCGACGCCGCTAATGCCGAGCGGCTTAACATTCACCCTTTGATCCAGCTCGGAAAGGTATGGACCTGACACACGCGCAAGACATAGAGTCACATCAACGCCTCGCTCAGCGAAACCGTTGGCAAGGCTGGTCATCACCTGCTCGGCTCCGCCGCCATCCAGCGACGGTAGAAAAATTGACAGGCGGCGCCCCGCATATCGCGGTCCATCCTCAGTCATGTGACGACCTTTCAGTGTCCTGGGGGCGGGCAGCTACAAAGAATGCGACTATTTGAGCTGAGAACGCAAACACATACATTCCCGTAGTGGACAGTACAATACCTTCAGCCCCCAGCGCAGGCCAAGCGGGGATAAGGATTGCCATCTTGGCGGCAAGTGTCGCACAGGCAATGGCGGCGACTGTCTTGAACCGGCCATTTACGGCAAGCCATTGAACGCACGCCACGCCTCCGAAATAGAATGGCAATTGGAGCATGCCCAAGCGGAGAAGTTGCGCCACTTGGCGAGTTTCGTCGGGTCCGAACGCTCCCCGTTCGAAAACCGTTCGGGTGACCCACTCGGCGAGCGGCCAGCCGATCGCCAGTCCGCACGTACCGATCCCGAACGAGACGGCGGCCCACAGTTTCGCCTGTCGCCACCCCTCCGTCGGATCGCTCCGTGCAAGTCCCGCAAGGGCGGGTAGAAGGGCGCGGGCAAGTACAAGGGTCCCGACACTCGTGCCGATGCCGATCAGGCGGTTGGCGTATCCCAGCACGGCGGCAGTCCCTTCGCCCGTCTGGACCGCGTAATATTGGTCAATCGGCAGGGACGCAGACAGCACGACCTGCCCTATCGCCATTGCGCCGATCCCTCCAAGCACCAGCCGCCAGCGTGGGCTGGAAAAATGAAAACAGAACCCTGCCCCGCGCGCACCGATCCAGCCAAGCATCGCCAGGAGCGCGGCGACCTGGATGAAGCCACCGACGATCGTTCCGCCAGCCAGGGTCGCAAACCCTTCGGGGTCCGATGCGAAATAAATCAGGACGGAGAGCAGGAGCGCCGGTACCGCTTCGATGATCGTGTAGGAAAAGCTTCCTGCAGACTGCAAGCGCATGCTCAGGTAGTAAAACACCAGTGTGGCGCCCGAGAACGGAGCCAGCGCAAGCATCATTCGGCGAATTAAAGCCAGCGAGCCGTCCGACGTTTCGGTTAGAAACAAGGGCGCTGCTGCGGCCGCAAGCACCGTGATCGCACACATCGTTGCCGCCATCAGGGTTATCGCGGCATTGAGTTCGCTCACGAAGCGGTTATCGGCGGCATCGCCGGAAGACCTTGTCCGCGCCCGTACAAGTTCGGGGACGAGCGCAGCACCCGCAGCGGCGGCAAACATGATCGGTAGCCAAGTACTGACCGTCAGCGCGACATTATAGGCATCGATGATCTTGCCCGCGCCATATTCGGCCGCCAATGCGATCTCTCGCAGTGCAATCAGGATTTTTGCGATGATTACAAAAGCGAAGGTACGCAGCGCGCTGTTTAAAATTGTCGACTGTTTCACGGCTGCCGCGATCGTCGCCAGCCCGGAAAGGTGCTGGCGACAAACAACCCTGCCAGAGCGCCCGGATGCAGCCTAATTAGCCTCGGCTGCATTGATCTTCTCCCCCCTGCCAGACGTCCGCACTATTTTCACCGAGTCAATCCATGCTCCTTGGTCCCCGGCGCCTTGGGCGCCCCGGGCAAAGGCAGTTAACCATTGGGCTGGGCATTCGTCTGGAACGGTGAAGACGCTCTTGGTTCGCTGCGGCGTCCTGCCGAGTGCCAATTGCATCTCTCCCACCGGCCGGCCCATTGCTCCTTTGGTCGCACCGCAATTTACTCTTAAAGACAAAGATTCAAGGACCCCGTCCCGATCTGGTCCCGACAAGGCTTCCAAAGAATATTGGCCAGGGTAAAGAAACAGGATTTGCCGCATCACCTGCGCTTCACTGCCGGCTTCAAGGCGAATGAAAGCCGCGTTCTCGCCTTCAACCTCGTCGGCATAGGCGCCTTGCACCGCTTCGTACCTGTTGGTGGACTGCATTTCCCAGTCGAACGGTGGGGCATTGTTCGGCTGTTCGAAATTGCCGTTAGCGAGCATCTCGTCGGTGGGTGCCGTCCGGAGTATAATCTCGCGGGCTGCACGATACAGTCCCTGCTGGACCAAACCTGCCGCAACCGTGAGCATGACATCTTTTTCTTCATTGATGGTCTGATCGGAAACCGTCGGCCAGTATTTCAGGAAGTCATCTTCGGACGGGGGCGTGCGGGTTAATTGCAGGAAAAACTCGCTTCTCCACGGAACATCAGCGGCAAATGCATCCGCGAGGAACGTATGAAGAGAGCTGTCGCCAACGCTGCGAGCGAGCAGGGGCAACGCCAATTCCCTTCCGGCGGACGAGCGTCGCATCGCCAGATCGAGTTGTCGGAACCCCTTAGCAGTATCGCCCCGCTTCAAATAATAGCGAAGCAGCCAAGCCTGAGTGGGCAGGTCACGGCGGGATATCTGAGACGATGCCTCGTAATATGGGAGGACATTATCCTCGCCCGAGCCTTTCGCCTCATCTGCGGCTGCCAGGGTCCGCCAGGCGGCTGGCACCAAAAGATCGCGGTCGAGCGCGGATTGCGCCATGTTTTCGACCCGGCTCAGAGTGTTCGGATCGGGCTTGCCGCCATCCTGCGTGGCAAGGGCTAGAATTACCGCCGCCCGGTTGGCCTTCGCAGTGGCGTCAAATACGAACCCCGGAACTTCCGCAGCCCCGCGGGTCGAACGCATCACGTGTGCCGTAGCCTGTGCGAGCACCAGGTAAGTCAAGATAGCGACCGCCGCCGAAAGCAGGGCGATCCGTATAAAGGTCGAGCCCGGTATGATTGGCTTGAATTCTGCAGCGGCCATAATTCAATCCTTTGCCGTTTCTTTGCTCAAACCTTTTCTTGTTCGCCGTAGCGGACGCCGTACCCATATCCGTATCCATAATCGTAACCGGACTGGGAGGCCTTGGCGTTGAACTTGGTCAATATCGCACCGATGATGTTTGCGTGCGAAGAACGCAACCGTTCAATCGCACGTTCGGCCAGACGGGTCTTGATGCCTTGTGCTTCAAGTACAAAAACTGTCGCTTCCACATTGCTGGCGATGATCGGGGCATCGGCGAGCCCCATTACCGGCGGCGCATCGATGACGACGTTGTCATATCTCTCTGCCAGGATCGCCAGTAGTTTTTTCAGTCGATCACCGCGCAAGAGATCCGCGGCATTCGGCGGGCTCGGCCCGGTCGAGAGAAAATCGAACCGATCCGACAGATCCCTCTGGATCAGGGAGTCGAGATCATCCGACCCCGAAAGATAATTGCTCAGCCCGCCATCGTTCTGCGCGCCAAGGTATTCATGCATCGAGGGCGAACGGAGATCTGCGTCGATGAGAAGAGTCCGCGAGCCGCGGCGTGCGATCCATGCGGCGAGCGCGAAGGAGGTTGTCGATTTTCCTTCTGCCGGGCGCGTGGATGTAACCATCAAGGAGCGCGGAACCCCGTGGTCGGTCACAAATCCAAGGTTGGTCTCGATAGACAGGTAGGCCTCCGCCAACCCGGATTTTGGATCACGGATTTCGTCAATGCGGTCAGCCGACACGGCCGGAACAACACCAAGAAGAGGTAGTCCGATACGGCCCTCGACTTCGCCTGGGTCGGAGATCGATTCGTCGAGCTGGTCGCGGATGAGCGCAATAATGACGCCAAGACCGAGACCGGCAATAAGCGCCAGAGCCAGGTTCAATGCGGGCCTGGGCGACGAGGGCCTGTCGGGCACCTTGGCCTCGTCCACGATCGACACGTTGTTGCTGCCAATACCTGCGGCAGCGCCAATTTCCTTATAGCGTTGCAGCAAGCCGTCATAAAGCTGACGGTTGGTATCAACTTCACGCTGGAATATATTGTATTGAATTCCGCGGCGGCGCTGGTCGAGAAACTGGTCTTTGAGATTCTCGACGCGCGCATCAAGGCTCCGCTCCCGTGCCGCCGCCGCTGCCAGATCATTCGAAATCGAGCTGCCGATGCGGTTTTCCTCCAAAGCGATGCTGGTGCGCAGGCGTTCGGCCTGTGCGGCAAGCGATTTGGCCGCTGGGTATTCGGGCGAAAACTCGGTCAACAAGCGTGAATACTCGGATTCAACTTCCGCCAGCTTTTCACGCATCCCGGATATTGCGATATTGGTCAAAGCTTCCGAAGAAGACCCTCCCCTCGCAGAACGCACCCGTGCTTCGGCAGAAATACGCGCTGCGGTCGCTTCTGCCAATTCGTTGTTCAGGAACGCGAGGTTCTCGGAAACGAGCGACCGATCACGGCCAAGATCGCCATTTTCGCTGGTCGCGCCCGGAAGATTGATAATCGCCTGTTGGGACGCATAGCCCACCAATTGGCGTTCGGATTCCTCGAGTCTCTGCCTGACGTCATCAAGACGCTTCTCCAGGAAGTCGCGCGCGAACGCAGTCGACTCGAACCGGCGCTCTATATTCGATTCGATGAACGCTTCAGCCCAGCTGTTGCTTATTCGGGCCGCCAAAACCGGATCAGGTCCGGAGAAGCTGATGTCCACCAGCCGCGACAGTCGAATCGGTGAAATCGACACGTTCTTTACCAGCGCCTTGACGACTTCCGCTTCGCGGGCAGCCCGGTCATTGCCCTTTTCCTCGATCACCGATTCAAGGCCCATGTCGGCAATGAACCCTTCATTATCGGCCAGCCGCAACTTGCGCATCACCCGCCCAGCCAAGGAAGCGGAGCCGAGCAAGCCATATTGTGTCTGAT
This sequence comes from Hyphomicrobiales bacterium, assembly GCA_038259455.1. Classification (GTDB taxonomy): domain Bacteria; phylum Pseudomonadota; class Alphaproteobacteria; order Rhizobiales; family Rhizobiaceae; genus CAMYMG01. The sequence goes on from JBBSOT010000056.1 coordinate 15,204, forward strand.
AGAATTCCTGATCGACTGCCGCGCCCTCCGGTTCGACAGCATCGACGTTCACGATGCGTGCGCTAGCGCGCGCAATTTCGATTCGTGTCGTCGCGGTGAACTGCGGTTGAGCAAGCAGGGTCAGGATCGTCGCCAACCCTACGGCAGCGGCGACAACCGCGGCAATGTGCCACTTCCAACGCAGGGCGATGCGAAGGTACTGCAGGACAAGGGGGATGGCCCCTTGTTCGCCGCCTTGGCGACCAGGTTTTGTCGGCTTCGAGTCGTCAACAATTGCGACGCCGGAAATGGTGGTTTTTTTGATGTTACTTACTCAGAATTGTTGAACGAGTGCGATGATAGGGGTGGTGATCAAAGTCGAGCCGGCAAGGATATCCTGGAACCTGCGACGGGCAGGTGAATCGCCGATTATCACCAAATCTCCGGGATACACATCCGGATCCGGATACAGGCCCCGCCGGATGTCCTCCAGGTCATATAGGCCTGCAAGCGATCGGCCGTCGACCGTGCGCAAGATCACAACATCCTTCAGCCGCGCGAATTCGGTCGGGCCGCTGGCGATCGCCATGGCCTTCAGCAAGGTCACATCGCCGCGCACCGGATAAATGCCAGGCTTTTCGACCTCACCTTCGACAGTGATTGTCTGGTTGACTGCGTCTTCGACATCCACCGTGACCTGCGGATCCTTTATGTACCTTCCGCGCAGTCCGTTTTCGATGACCCTTTCGAGTTGATGCGTTGTAAGCCCCTCTGCCGCAAGCTCCCCGAGCAGCGGGAAGGATGCCGCTCCGGTCCCGTCCACCGTAATGGACTGACTCAGGTCCGGAGCGCGAAACACTCTCACCGAAAGCTTGTCGAACGGCCCGATCTGATAGATGCGCTGCCCATTCGCATTAACCGCGCCATCCGGCGGAGGCATTTCGGTAGCGCTAAGCAACTCGAGGTGCGGCCCGCCCACAAAGGGTTTGTCCTTGACGCAACCGCCAAGCGACAGGGCAGCCATCGCCGCGAAAAAGATTAACCTATTCAAGATCGTTTCCCAAAAAAGCATGCCACTCGCGGGGAGATGCCATAGCATTGTAGATTAGCGGACTTCGTATTGGCTGCCAAGCCGAAGTCTAATCGGTTGTGAAGCGTGACATACAGGCCGCGCAGTATGCTGCCAGTGCCATAATGAACGGCGTGCGAACGGGATAGTCGAACACACTGAACAGCATGATTTGCACCAACATGATGGTCGCGCAGAAAGCCAGATTTGCATTGGCCGACCCTCCATCGGAGCGCCAGATAACTACAAACCGCTTTAGAATCCAGACGGCAGCGATCGCCAGCAGCCCGACGGTGAACACGCCCCCTTCGATCAGCAGCTCAAGATAATCGTTATGTGCGTGATTAAAATATTTAGACGATATCATGGCATCCGGTTCGAAGATCCGAAAAACCTGGTCGAAACTGCCTAGGCCCGAACCGAATGGTAAATAGGCCTTCGCCATCAGCCACAGGGTTGGCAGAGCCTGCGCCCGAACTTCGGGGCCGCCATCGCCCAGTAGCCTGGTCAGGGCCAGATCGTTTGACGTCAGAATGAAGGCCAGCAAAATGATCACGGACAGTCCGGCGAAGCCGAGGATCATCATCCGCGCTTTCGTGTCGATCTCCAAATTACGGCGATTTCGATAGAAGAGCGCTGCGGCACCGAGCAATCCAACCCCGCCCGCAAGCAAGCCGCCGCGCGAACCATTCACTAGCAGCATCGCCGGCACCAGCAACGCTATGACACCTGCCAGAATTAGTCGTCCAGGCTGATTTTCCTGGCGATTTCTGTTTGTCAGTACCCAGGCGGCCAGAAGGGGAAATACCATGGCGAGAAGCAAGGCAGCATGGTTTCGGTTGGCAAAGAACCCGACCGGTGTTCCCCGATTGGTCACACTGTAAAAATATGGCCCCCCCGCGGTTATCTGTAACAGGCCGAAGCCCAAACAAACGAGCACCAGTCCGATCAGGATCGGTATTGAAAAGTGTAGGCGGCCGGGCCCAATCAATACAATGATAGCCAGCGATGCGAAGGCTGGCAGCGTTGCCAACAGAGTGTTGATCGTTCCGTCAGGTGCGAGGCTCCATGGCCGCCATCCGAGCAGCAAGCCAGCTGATGAAAGCGCTTCTGCGAGCGTGGAACGCTCTGGCAACATCGGCCAGACAGAAGGAGGAAGCGGTAGTAATTGGATGACACACAAAACCGCAAACGCTGAGAGAAGCACGAGCGGGACCCGCAAGCCGGCCCAGCTGCCGCGGGCAGTATTCCAGACCACGAACCCAATCACTCCGATGGAGAAAAGGCGAATGAACGGCTGGGTCAGAGCGTCTGCACGAGACGCACCGCCGAATAGGACCAGCGCCGCAACGAACGACATGGCGACTCCCGTCTGAAGGCGGGATAATTTCGGCAGTTGACGATACTCAGTTTTCAAAATGGGATCCCGAAACTCGATGTAAGCCTGCGCCTGCTGGCAGGGGACGGCGTGCATTACTGGTATTAAGTCAATAGTCTCAAGCAAAAACTTCTTGCTAGCAGTCTATGGTCACGCTTGATTTCGTAGCGGTTGCGCGGGTAGGGGTCTGCCGCTGCACCGGCTCTCCCTCAAACATTGATCCAATTCTCCGCAAGGTTTTCATTATGAGTCCAGAAGAACCTCCACACGTCACAGTCATCGGGCTAGGGTACGTTGGCCTACCGTTGGCCATAGCATTGGCAAAACAATTCCCCACCACGGGACTGGACGTGGACCTGAAACGGATTGCAGAGCTTAAACGAGGCCATGATCGGACTGGCGAAGTCGATCAATCGAGAATGGCATCAACGTCGCTGGTCTTGACCTGCGAACCGCACGACTGCCCGCCATGCGACTTTTACATTGTCACGGTCCCGACGCCAATCGACGACAACAACCGGCCCGATCTGTCGATCGTGGAAGCCGCCTCGCGCACCGTTGGCAAGATGGTCGCAAAATCGGTGGCGGATGGCCGCACCCCAATCGTGGTTTACGAAAGCACTGTTTACCCCGGGGTTACCGAAGAAATCTGCGCGCCAATCCTGGAACAGGTTTCCGGTCACGAATGCGGGACCGATTTTTTCCTCGCCTACAGTCCCGAACGGATCAATCCCGGCGACCGCGAACATACGATCGACAAGATCACCAAAGTAGTGTCCGGGCAGACGCCTGAAGTCCTCGAGAAAGTTGCCCAACTTTATGGCGCCATCACCAGTGGAGGCGTGTTCCGGGCTGCTTCGATCCGGGCGGCCGAAGCAGCCAAGGTAATCGAGAACGCACAGCGCGATATCAACATCGCCTTCATGAACGAAATCGCGCAGATTTTCGGGCGGATGGACCTGTCCACCTGGGACGTCCTGGAAGCGGCCAGGACCAAATGGAATTTTCTGCCATTCGCGCCGGGTCTGGTCGGCGGGCACTGTATCGGCGTTGACCCCTATTATCTCTCCTTCCGGGCAGAGGAACTGGGCCACGATCCAAAGGTCATTCTGGCCGGGCGCGACGTAAACGACCGCATGGCGGAATGGGTTGGCGAACGGCTGCATGCAGCGCGCGGCGCAGCCAAGGGTACCGCGCTCGTCCTCGGGCTGACTTTCAAGGAGGATGTCCCGGATCTGCGGAACAGCAAGGTCGCCGACCTGGTCGCCAGCCTCGCGCGCTTCGGGCATGATGTTACTGTTCATGACCCGCATGCCGACGCGGCGGAAGCGCTGCACGAATATGGCCTGACGCTGGATGAAACTGCCCTGGACCGAAATTATGACCTGGTTCTGCTGGCGGTGCCGCACCGCGAGTCTCTGGACATGGGCGCGGCGCGGTTCCGTGCACTTACTACGCCAGGCGGCACGCTAGCCGATCTCAAGGGCGCGCTGGGCGGCGCGGCCGACTGGACACTTTAGGAAAACGCATGCGCAAGGTTTTTATTACCGGAACAGCCGGCTTTATCGGATTTCACCTGGCG
>JBBSOT010000057.1:0-19128 GCA_038259455.1 Hyphomicrobiales bacterium
ATGCAGGGCTCTGCCTTTTCGGCATATTGCGGTTCGGAACTGCGGTTGTCGGCGATGAAGTTCTCTTCGTTTGGCAGCCTGACGCTTTCGAAGTTCGACTTCGAGAGTTCGAAATCCTCATCCGTCACGATGTCGTTGAGATAGAGCAGATAGGCCGTCAACGCATAAACGTCGTCGTCCGACAGCGAGCGCGCATTGCCAAACGGCATGGCGCGGCGTGTGTAGTCGAAGACGGTCGAGAGATAGGGCCAGTACGAGCCGATCGTCTTGACTGGCCGGTCGTCGCTGAGCGTACCCTCCCCGCCCGCCAGCACCGGCCAGCGGCCGACCGCCTCGCCGAAATCGCCATGGCACGAGGCGCAGTTTGCGTCGAACAGCTTCTCGCCTTGCGTCACCGTGCCGTGGCCGTCGGGAAGCCCAGTCCCGTCGGCGCGCACGTCGATGTCCCAGGCCGCGATCTCTTCGACGGTCGCGACGCGACCGAGCCCTAAATGAGCGCCGGCGCCGTCGACGGACGGCCGCGCAGCGGCGTCAGCTTCCGGTGCCACCTCTGCTTCGGGCGCAACGGCATCTGCTGGCACTGCGCCTGCGTCGGGCGCAGCCGCCGGTTCGCCGGCCGGTTCCGGCGGCGCGGAGAAGGTCGCAAGATAGGCGATTATATTGGCAAGATCAGCCTCGTCCTTGAGACCGGCAAAGGCCATCTTGGTACCCTTCACCATGGCCTTCGGGCTGGTCAGATAGGTCTTGAGCGTCTCGTCGTTCCAGACCAGCCCGTCCTCACCGGCCTTGGTCATCGCCGTTGAGTAGCGGTAGGATTCAACCGTGCCGGCGGTGCGGCCGATCAAATCGTTGAGCTGCGGGCCGACCCGGTTCTTGGCGCCCTCGCCGATGGCGTGGCACGCCTTGCACCTGGTAAACAGCTTTTCGCCCGCGGCAGCATCCTGCGCCACAGCGGACGAAACAGCGACCAGCAGCGTCGCTGCGGCGGCAATGCCGATCTCAAGCAATCTCGACATTTTCGACCACTCCGTCCTTGGTGACATGCCAGGTTTGAATGCCATTATTGTGATAGATGGAATTGTCGCCGCGCGCCGCGCGCAGCGCATTCTTGGTCGGCTGCACGATGCCGTCCTGATCGATTGCCCGCGATTGCAGGAACAGTTCGCTGCCGTCCCAATCAAACTCGTAGTAGAAGCGGTGCAGCGCCAGCGGCAGGCTCGGCCCGTCGATGCGGGCGGTCTGCCAGTTGCGGCCGCCATCAAGCGACACGTCGACGCGTGCGATGGTGCCGTTGCCGGACCAGGCGAGGCCGCTGAGGACGGTCTGGCCCGGGCCGTGCGTGATCGGCACCTGCGGGCTCGGACTGGTGATGACCGACTTGACGTCCATGGCCCAGGTGAAACGCCGCGCCGTTCCGTTCGCCAGGAGGTCGGTGTACTTCGATGTTTCTTCGCGCTGTTGCCACGGCTGGTCGCCGACTTCCAGACGGCGCAGCCACTTGACCCACATATTGCCTTCCCAGCCCGGCACCACCAGACGCAACGGATAGCCCTGTTCGGGACGCAACGCCTCGCCATTCATGGCAAACGCCACCATGCAGTCGTCGAGGGCCTTCTCGAGCGGTATGGAGCGCGTCATTGCCGAAGCATCGGCACCCTCTGCGAGCACCCACTTGCCAGCCGTGGCAATGCCGGCTTCGGCCAGAATGTCCTTCAGCAAGACCCCGGTATACATGACGCAATGAATCATGCCGTGCGTGAACTGGCAGCCATTGAGCTGCGCACCGCGCCATTCCATGCCGGTGTTTGCCGCGCATTCGAGGAAGTAAACCTTGTTGTGGCGCGGGAACCGTTTCAGATCCGCCATGCTGAAGACGAGCGGCCTGTCGACCAGGCCATTGATCATCAGGCGGTGGCTCGCCGGGTCGATCACGGCAACGCCTGCATGATGGCGCTCGAAGCACAAGCCGCTTGGCGTGATGATACCATCAAGCTCATGCAACGGCGTGAAATTCACCGACGAGATCGGGTCCGCCGTCAGCCAGGCAACGTTCTTGCGCACCACGCCGGACTCGAATTGCGACGGCGTACCGTAAGGCTTCGCATCGACACCCCTACCCGGATAGCGGTTCCAGTCCTGGACCTCGGTGATCAGCGGATCGCCGCCGACCTGTGCCTGGCTGGCCGTGGCGACAAGCGCCGCACCGCCGGCGATGCCGGCTTTCAGGAAGCCGCGGCGCGTCGCGCCATTGGTGGGGGTCTGGTCGGCCATGCGCTTCTCCCGCAAAAGGAAGCCGTCAATACATAGTAATATTTATATGTATCAAACTGAAACGCGGCTGTCCAATGATTCGGCAAACGATCTTCAGGTGACCACCTTGACCGAGCGGTTTTCTTCGAGCGTCACGACAGGATGGCTGGCCAGGTAATCCTCGACGACCTCCCATATCGGCGGACCTTCCGTGGCCTCGTTGACCGAAGCCCAGCCGGCGACGACATATTCCTTCGCCGGTTCTATCGCTTCGCCATTCTTGAGCAGTGTCATTGCCGAAATGCGGCCCCCCATCGTCCCGTAAGGGTCGATCGTGTAGCCCATGCCACCGACGCGGACCATGTCGCCGCCCTGCTGGTAATAGGGATCCACATTGAAGAGATTGTCGGCGACATCCTCGAGAATATCCTTGATCGTCGAGCCGGTCATTGTCGAGCGATAGGCTGCCGGATAGGTCATGGCGCAGGCATTGTGCAGGTCCTCGACCGTGATCTTCTGCCCCGGAAGCACCGATGTGCCCCAGCGGAATCCCGGCGAAAGCGCAATGTCTGCCTCGCGCACCTCGAGCAGCGACTGGCAAATAAGATCGTCGAACGTCCCGTTGAAATTGCCGCGCCGGTAAAGCAGCGACTCGGTCGTGGCCAGTTCGCGCTTCAGTTCCGCCTCGTAGGGCGCTCGCAGCGACGTCACCATCGTGGTCATGTCGGGGTCGGCAGAAATCACGTCCGAAAAGACCGGAATCAGCCGGTGCCGGAAGCCCTTCATCTCGCCACCCTGCACATCGAGATCGAGGCGCGTGACGAACTTGCCGTGCGAGCCGGAAGCAATAAGCAGCGTCTTGCCGACAATGACTGGCGCCGGCAGCGCGTCATGCGTGTGCGCTGTAAGGATCACGTCGATCCCACTGACCCGGGAGGCCAGCGCACGATCGACATCGAAGCCATTATGCGACAACAAAACGATCAGCTCTGCGCCATCGGCGCGCGCCGCCTCGACATTCCTGGCGACATCTTCCTCGCGAATGCCGAACGACCAGTTCGGGAACATCCAGCGTGGATTGGCAATCGGCGTGTAGGGAAAGGCCTGGCCGAGCACGGCAACCTTGACGCCGCCCTTGTCGAACATCTTGTAGGCTTCGAACGCGGGCTCATTCCACTCCGCGTCGTAGATATTGCCGCCGAGAAAGGCGAATGGCAGGTCGTCGATGATTTCCTGGACGCGCTCGGCGCCGTAGGTGAATTCCCAATGGCCGGTCATCGCATCCGGCGCAAGCGCGTTGAACGCCTCGACCATGTCCTGGCCCTTGGTCTGCAGCGAAGTGTAGCTGCCCTGCCAGGTGTCGCCGCCATCGAGCAGCAACATGTTGTCGCCCCGCTCGGCGCGGATGCGCTTGATGATGGTGGCGATCCGGTCGAGACCACCCATCTTGCCGTATGTCTGGGCCAGCGCGGTGAAATCCTCGTAAGTCAGCGCGTATGCGTCAGGCGAACCGGGCTCGATGTTGTAGAGCTTGAGAAAGTCCGCGCCTGTGACATGCGGCGGCAGCCCGGCCACGGCACCGACGCCAAGATTGACGGACGGTTCGCGGAAATAGACCGGCATGAGCTGGGCGTGAATGTCGGTGATGTGGACCAGCGTGACATTGCCGTAGGCATCGAAATCAAGCAGTCCGTTCTCGGTGAGGCCCTGTTGCGCGGCAGCCCGCGACCAGCGGCCAGTCATTCCCGTCCCCGCAATCGCCGAAAGCGCGGCGGTAGCCATCAGGAACTCGCGGCGTGAAAACATCTGCTTCTCCTAAAGGTCGCACGCCGGCTGCAGTCCCGCACTGGCAGGAAATTCGAGGGACCGTATGACGTTCGGCAATCGCTGCCGGACTGCCTAGGGTCAGGACCCTAGATTGCTACTGGCGAACCGCGGGCGTTTCGACTGACAGACCCGTTCCACGCCATGTGACGTAGAGCTCAAGCGCCAGCAACTCATCCGAAAAGGCCTTCGGGAACTCGGCACGCGTATCGCGAATGCAACCGCGGAACCGGTTCTGGATGGACACCAGCCCGCCGGTGTTGAACCGGTAGGTCGGGAAGCCGTTCGCCTGGCCCTGGCTGAGATGATCGGCGCGGATATACTTGCCCATGCTGCCCTCATGGCACGAGGCGCATGACAGGTTTAGCTGGCCGGTGCGGGTGTAATAGGTCTCCTTGCCCTTGTCGAACCAGGCCTGCATGTCGCCTTCGGAAAGGTCGAGCTTGACCGGCATGCCGAGCGACTGGTGCTTGATGAAGGCGGTCATCGCCTTCTGGTCCTCGGCATCGAACTTGTAGGCTTCCGCGCCCATATTCTCGACCCGGCACTTGTCGATCTGCAACTCGATGTCGATCGGGCGCTTGGAATCGGCATCCCATTTCGGGAATTTGGCGCCGACGCCCTTCATGCTCTCGACCGCATCATTATGGCAGGAGGCGCAGGACTTTCCGGCTGTCCCCTCGACCGTGTTCCACACCTCTTCGCCACGCTCGACGCCGAGCATGCCCGGATTGGCGAAGGAATCAGCCTCCGCCGCGCGTGTTTCGGCCTCGCGGAACAGCCATCCCGAAAGCACCTCGTCGAAAGGATGGCCTTCCGGCGCCGGTGCCCGCGTGATCATTTCCTGGCCGTCGATGACAAGCTTTTCGTCAACCGGATCGGCTGACGCCTGGAAGACAAGGCCCGAAAACGCCGAGGCGGCGATTGCAATCGCCAATGAGATTTTCTTCAAGACCAGGTTCCTCCCAGAAAGCGCGTCCGGCAGCGATCCCCTGCGGCGGGGATTCTCGCCGTCACTTCACTTCGATCTTCTGCTCGTCCGTGTAGGTCGAACCGTCATCGTCCACCCAGGTGAACGTAAACGTACCGCTTTCGGCGACCTTTGCGGTGAACTCGAAATACGGATTGGCCGAAATCGCCGGATCCATGTCGCACGAAAACACCGGCGCGCCGTTGAACTCGCAGGTGAACTTGTTGATGATCTGGCGAGGAATAGCCTTGCCTTCCTTGTCCTTGCGCTGGCCCGACTCCATGTCGTGGCTGATCAGCGTCTTGAGGACGATGACCTCGCCGGCCGTGGCCGTCTTCGGAACTTTGACGCGTGGTTTGGGTGTTGCCATTTTACGATCCTTCCCGTCCCGTCAGCCGCCGCAGCCGCCGATGGTGACCTTGACTTCTTTCTTGTCCATGTAGACCGACCCGTCCGCCATCTTGGCGACAGCGATGACATTCTGCGTCTTGGCAAGCCGCATGCGCGTCGTGGCGGACGCCGAACCGCTCATTGCGGTAAAGTGGAATGTCGCAACCTCGGGGTTGGGATTGCCCTCGGCGAAGATGATGACTGAATCAACCATGTCGTCGCCGGTCATGGCGCTCTCGACATTGACCGAAATCGGCACAGTGTTGCCGTTCTCGGCGATCTCGGGCGCCGTCAGTGTGAGCTTGCCGGCCTCCGGCGTCTTGCCGCCGGTGAACTCCATGATGCGCTTTTGCGTGTCTTCCACAGCAGCGCTGGCAGGGGCAGTCCGCAAACCGGCGACAACGGCAACCGCTGCGCCTGCCGACAGGGCCAGCGCCTGTCTTCTGTTGAGCTTCATCGCTATCTCCTGCATTGCCGCGCCTATTCCTTGAGTGTTGCGAGGTATGCCACGACATCCTCGACCTGTTGTGCCGTCAGGATGGTCTTGCCGACCAGATCCTCGCGAACATTGACGCCGACGTTGAGGGAATAAAAGCCGGGCATCACCGTCTCTGGCCCAAACACCTTCTTCGAGTCGGAGACGATCGCACGCAGCTCTTCCGGCTTCCACCGCTCGGCGGCACCATCGACCGGCGGCGCCACATTGCCGTGAAAGCCTTCCTTGCTGAGCGCGCCATTGGCGTGGCACGCCAGGCAATTGCCTAGGCTGCGGTTCTTGAAGACGCTGGCGCCCTCTTCCGGATTGCCTGGAACGCCGGTCAGCGAAGCCATCACCGCATTGTCTTCAAACTTGACGTCGCCCGGCGCAACATCGGCTGCGAACGATGCGCTGCTGAAAAACACCGCAAACGTCATCAACGAAACCCTGCTCAGGTTCATGTTCGCATTTCCTCCGTTGCAAAGGGTCGATCCTGCGACCGATCCCTCCTCTCCCGCAAGGCACGTTAGCCTCACTCCCAACCGGCTTCAATGCAAAAATATAATTTTCTGCATGTATTGAGAACCGGCCTGTTTCTGCTCATTCGGCGTCGAGCTGACCCGCAGCGCGCAATTCGTTGATGTGGCGCGCATGATAGACCTGAAAATGTTCGTCGCCCTCATAGCCCTTTTCGGCAACCCACCGAAACATGTCAAGGAATGTCCATTTGCCAAAGGCACCGGGCATGGTGGCCACCGCAGCATCGCGCACCGAGATGTTTTCCGGCGCCGTCTCGGGCAGGAACACGATGGTCGGCGTGAAGACGTAGCCCCATTTGCGGGCAGCCGTCTTTTCCGTCAGCACCTCGCCGTCAAGGTCGGTGACCTCCTCGTCGCCGAACATGTTGTACTGGACGACATGGAAGTTGGCCTTGATGTAGTCGCGCACTTCCGGATCGGACAGCAATTCCTCGTGCATCTTGGTGCAGTAGATGCAGCCGCGCTGCTCGAAGGTGATGGCGAGCCGCTTGCCGTCGGCTTTTGCCGCCTCGATGTCCTCGGCAATGTCGCGGAAGGTGATGGTGAACCAGTCTTCCTTGTGCAGCCCGTCATCGCCGACCTCTGCCGACGCCGGCAGTACGCCGGCAGCGACAAGCAGGAAGGCGCCAAGTGCCAATCTGAGCATTTTGTATCTCCTACCCGATGGTCTGGAAGACCGGGAATGTTTCAAGCAGCCAGTACGAAATCACCGACATCTGTCCGGTGACAAATAGGATTCCTGTGAGCACCAGCAAGCCGCCCATCGCCATTTCGACCTTGCGCATGTGCTGCTTGAACCTCGCCGCCCAGCCCAGGAAACGGCTGGCAAACAGCGCCGCCAGCACGAACGGCAGGCCGATGCCGAGCGAATAGACCGCCAGCAGCATGGCGCCGCGCAGGGCAGATCCCTCCGAACCGGCGACGAACAGGATCGCCGCCAGCACCGGACCGACACAGGGCGTCCAGCCAAACGCAAAGGCCAGCCCCATCACATAGGCGCCGATGAAGCCGGCGGGCTTGCGGGCAACCTGCACGCGCGCCTCGCGGTAGAGCAGCGCAATCCTGAAAACGCCGAGGAAATGCAGCCCCATGACGATGATGACGACGCCGGCAATGACCGACAGAATGTCGAAATACTGCGCGATGGTCTTGCCGATGACGCTGGCCGTGGCGCCGAGTGCGACAAACACGGTGGCAAAGCCGAGCACGAAGGCGATTGCCGACAGCACGACGCGCCGCTTTTGCGCCGCCGTCGGGACCTCAGACCTCAGATCCTCGAAGCTCACGCCGGCCAGCCACGCCAGATAGGGCGGCACGATCGGCAGCACGCATGGCGACACGAAGGACAAGACCCCTGCCAGAAACGCCCCCCATATGCTGATGTCTAGCATTGCCAGTCCTGCTTCCGGCGACGTGCAGGGTGCACGCTCTTCCCGCCATGGTTTTGTCACTGGAAGATATTCGGAAAATCATATATGTTGCAAACGCTAATTGGGTCATGCGGATGCGGTTTTCACATATTGCTGTTTGTGCCGTGCTTCTGGCGCCGGCTCAGCCGACCGGAGCCGCGGAGCTTTTGATGATGGAGCAGCCCGGCTGCGTGTGGTGCGCCCGCTTCAATGCCGAGATCGCACCAGCCTGGCCGAACACCGAGGAAGGCAGGCGCGCGCCGCTGCGTCGGGTCGACATCACGGAACCCTGGCCCGACGATCTGGCCAGCGTCCGGAAGGAGCGCTTCACGCCGACTTTCGTGCTGATGGACGATGGTGAGGAGATCGGTCGCCTGCGGGGCTATGTCGGCGACGAGTTTTTCTGGTACCGTATCGGTGAACTGCTGGCCAGGCTGCGTCCCGAGAGTGGCAAAAGTTGATGACGTGCCGATGCCGCATGGGACCGCGCTGTAGCGACGACACTAATGGATGGAACAAAGAATGGGCCTGCCGAAGATACGCGACAGCCAGACCGCCGAAGATTTCGACACTCTGCTGAAGCAGGCGCGCAAGGCCAGCGACCTGTTGAAGGCACTGTCCCATGAAAGCCGCCTGCTCATCCTTTGCCTGCTGGCGGAAGGCGAAAGATCGGTCTCCGAACTCGAGGAGATCATGAAGATGCCGCAGGCAGCCGTTTCGCAGCAGCTCGCCAGGCTCAGGTTCGATCGACTGGTGCACACGCGGCGCGAAGGGCGCGTCGTCTATTATTCAATTGCAAGCAGCGAAGTTTCGTCCGTAATCGGCACGCTCTACGATCTGTTTTGTGCTCCGGTCAGGAACCCTGGCTGACCGGTTCTGAGTTCACCGGCCGGCCGAAGAAGCCAGGCCGGCCTGGGATGAGTGGGAGGACATGATCGAGCTGGCTCAATCGCCATGGTTCCTGGCCACCGCCGGGTTGGCCAGCGGTATTGTCCTGGGCTACGTCGCGCGCCGGCAGCATTTTTGCACCATGTCGTCGCTCGAGCGCTACTGGTATGCCAACGACAGCGGCGGGCTGCGCACCTGGGTACTGGCCGCCGCAGTGGCCCTTGTCCTCACCCAGGCCCTCGCCTTCGCCGGCCTGGCAGACCTGCAATCGAGCTTCTACCTGTCGCCCGACTTCGGCTGGACCGGCGCCATCATCGGCGGTCTGGCCTTCGGCTTCGGCATGGCGCTTGTCGGTACCTGCGGCTTCGGCGCGCTGGTGCGCACCGGCGGCGGCAGCCTGCGCTCGCTGGTGGTGCTGGTGATGCTCGGCCTGTCGGCGATGGCCGCGCAGCGCGGCGTGGTTGCCCAGTTGCGGGTGCAGATCGTCGACAGGCTGGCGCTCGACCTGTCGTTTGCCGGCGACCAGTCGATCGGCTCTCTCCTGTCGGCCATTAGCGGGACGGACGTTCGCCTTGCGGTCGCCGTGATGGCTGCGCTTGGCCTGCTCTGGTGGGTCTTCCGCGACCGCGCCTATCGGCGGCAGACCGGCGCCATCGTCACGGGTTCGGTGATCGGAACGGTAATCGCCATCGGATGGGTCGTCACGACATATGCCTACCGTCACGCGTTCGAACCTGTGCAGATCGAGGCCGGCTCTTTCGTTGTCCCGGTCGCCGACGCGATCCTGCAATTCGTCACCTATACCGGCGTTCTGCCCGACTACGGCGTCGGTCTCGTCATCGGCGTGGTCATCGGTGCGGCGGCCTGCGCGCTGTACGGGAGGGATGTGCGCTGGGAGGCGTGCGACGACGCGCGTGAACTCGGCCGCCACCTGACGGGTGGCTTCCTGATGGGTACCGGCGGTGTCTTTGCCATGGGCTGCACCATCGGCCAGGGCGTCACCGCGGTGTCGGCGCTGGCCGTATCGGCACCGCTCGTCATGGTTTCGATCTGGATCGGCGCGCGGCTCGGCCTGTCCTACCTGATCGAGGGATCGGCATTCGCCGCCCTGCGCGGACGTTTAAGCCAGCCCGCCGAATAGACCTCAAAGCGGCACGAAGCGGTAGCCGGCCCCCTGCCGCTCGACAGTGCCGCCGGCCGGGTGCGGGAAGTGAAACCCGATGACCCGCGCCTTGTCGCCGGCCAGCCGGTCGAGCAGCGCGGTGCGCGTCGTGGCGCCGAGTTGCTGATCCTGGTCGCTGCCGGTCGGCCAATCCGGCCTCTCGAAGGAAATCACCGAATTGGTGATCGCATCGCCGAGGATCATCACCGGCTCGCCGCCGCCCTCGACCATGAAGGAGACATGCCCCGGCGTATGGCCATAGGTCGCGACTGCTTCCACCCCCGGAAGCACGGCGTCACCCGGCTTGAAGAACGACACGCGATCCTCGATCGCGGCAAAGCGGTTCTGGGCGCCGACCACGAAACTCTTGCGCTCTTCGGGCATCGCGGCAAGCGTGTCGGGTGACGACCAGAAGTCCCATTCCGCCTGGTTGATCCGGTGCAGGGCATTGGGAAACACCAGTTCGTCGAAATCGTCCGTCAGCCCCCACAGATGGTCCGGATGCGCATGCGTGAAGACAACGTCAGTCACATCGGCAGGATCGATGCCCGCTTCGGCCAGACTGTCGAGCAGCTTGCCCGCCGTCGGCATGAAGTTCGAGCCCGAACCGACATCGAAAATGGCAAGCCGGTCGCCCTGCTTGAGCAACGTGACATTGCAGTCCGGCGTGACAGCATCCGAAGCCATGCCATTTGCCGACAGGATTGCCTGAAGTTCGGCCTGGTCGACCTCGGGGTAGGCATAGGTCATGGGCAGCGTCAGCGACCCGTCGCTCAGCGTCCAGATCTCCGCATAGCCGGCCGACAGCCGGCCGATCGCGCGCGCCGGCCGCGGCATGGCAGCGAGTGCCAGCGCGCCGGCGCCACCCGACAGGAGGGTTCGTCGCGAGATCCCCGTTCCGCGACGCTCGACCTGACTTTGACGCATGGCGCGTGACCTCCCGATTGACACATTCGATTATTTGCATCCTTATAGGTTTGACTTGAGGCGTCAATGAAAACGCAGCCGCATCATGCGTGACAGGCTGACAGGAGTGTCGAGCGGATCGACATCCGCGCCTCGCAGGCATCATATCCCGGCTGGACCCTGCACCTCGAGCGACGGGAGGAAACCATGTTTGATCTGCGTACCTTTGCCATCGCGGCAAGTCTCAGCCTCCTGGCCACTGTGGCCCAGGCGCAGGAGGCGGTTCACAAGCTGGCCATCCACGTCGACGAGAACGACCCTGCCATCATGAACATGGCGCTGAACAACGCCCAGAACGTGCGGCAACATTATGCTGCCAAGGGCGAGAAGGTGCTGATCGAGATCGTCGCCTACGGACCCGGCCTCCAAATGTATGTTGCGGCGTCGAGCCCGGTGAAGGACCGCATTTCGGCAATGTCGCTGGAAAGCCCGGAGATCAGCTTTTCTGCCTGCGGCAACACGCATGCGAAAATGGTCGAGAAGGCCGGCAAGGACGTGCCGCTGCTCGACGAGGCGGTCATGGTTTCCTCGGGCGTGGTGCGCCTGATGGAACTGCAGGGCGACGGCTACGCTTATATCAGGCCCTGAACCGGACGCGCATGCCGGCAAGTGTGACCGCCAGATACGGTGCAACTGAACCAGAACAGGAAAATCGCCATGAACAGACTTGGCTCCACCGTCATCGTCGCTCTTGGCCTGGCCTTTGCCACAGGCCCGGCCACAGCCCAGGAAGACGTCACCACCTACGAGGTGGAGGCGCCGTTCGAGAATGTCGCGTTCGACCTGTCCAATGCCATCGTCAACCGCGGCTACGTGGTCGACTATCACGGCATGGTCGGCGAGATGCTGAAGCGCACGGCAGGCGACGTCGGCGCCAGCAAGCTGCTCTACAAGAACGCGGAACTGTTTCAGTTCTGCTCGGCCGTCGTGTCGCGCTCGGCCATGGAGGTCGACATCAGGAACATCGCCTACTGTCCCTATGTGCTGTTCGCCTACGAGACGGAGGAAAAGCCCGGCTCGGTGACGGTCGGCTTCAGGCAACTGCCCGAAGGCGGCGGCCGCGACCAGGTCAACACCTCGCTGGACGAAATCGCCAGGGAAGCCGCCGGGCAATAGCCAAGCGGGACGCGCCTGCCCTCACCGTCAAGAGGGTTGGGAGCAACGCATGCGTGGCTTACCCGCGCCCTGGCCTTCGCTCAGCCGATGCACTGCTCGATCGGTTTCTACGGAGCGCAGCCCCCAAAACATGCTTGTCTCGGTGGGCGAGGACAATGATCGTATTGAGCAGACTTGCTTCCTCCCGAGAACCAAGGAAAGCGTGAAATCCCGCAAGTCGTTAAAACCAGTTGCCAGCGAGAGGGGAGCGAAGCTGCGACCCGCTTACTGTCAGGCAAACATGTCGGGACTGATACTTAGGCAGACACGCTCTTGGTGAGCGGCCAGATCTGATTTTTCGAGACGACCGCTTCACGAAACCACTTCAATTTGCGCGTATGGCCGAGACCGGACCATCCGGTCGCTTGATGTCTTATTTTGCCAAGCCGTTCTTAGATTGCCTCGATCCAAAAATAAGTTGCTCTAAGATACTAAAAATGGGACGATAGGACCATTGTGCGCTGGACCGCCCGGCCAGTAGGGCATGTTTTGCGGTTTGGAGGATCGAAAACCGTAGACATTCGTGAAGTTCGGGAGGAGTTCAAGTGGGCGTGCAGTGGCTATGCAATCAAACCGGAGGAACATTTATGAGTAAGAGCACTCACCCTATCAAAGCACTGGCGATGTCGCTGCTGCTGGCTACTGCTGGCGCGGCAAGTGCCGATACCATCAAGATCGGCATCAACCAGCCCCTTACCGGAGCCTTTGCTGCTTCCGGAAACTATGTCGCCAACGGCGCCAAGATCGCTGCGGAGGAAATCAACGCAAATGGCGGCATCCTCGGCAACCAGGTTGAACTGGTGATCGAGGACAACAAGAGCAACCCGACCGAAGCGGCCGCCGTTGCCGAGAAGCTGATCACGCGCGACAAGGTACCGGTGATGCTCGGCGCCTGGGGCTCCAGCCTAACCCTCGCCGTGATGCCGAAACTGATGCAGTACGAAATTCCGATGCTTGTCGAGACGTCTTCGTCCAGCAAGATCACCAAGCAGGGAAATCCCTATGTTTTCCGGATTTCGCCGCCATCATGGGTGGAAGCAGCGCTGTTCGAGACATTGCTGCCGAAACTGGACATCAAGAAGGTAGATTTCCTGGCCATCAACAATGATTGGGGCCTCGGCACGATGAAGGACTTCACCGAGACGTTCAACGAGAACGGCGTCGAAGTCGGCCTGAGCGAGATCATGGACCAGTCGGCCCAGGACATGAGCGCGCAGCTCTCCAAGATCAAGGCGTCCGATTCCGACACGATCATCATCACCGCAGCCGTTGAGCAGCTTACGCTGGTTCTCAAGCAGGCCGCAGCTCTCGGCATCGAAAAGAAGATCATCACAACCGGCGGTTCCCAGAACCCCGACCAGCTGATCGATCAGGCCGGCACAGCAGCCAACGGCACCATGCACATGGTGTTTTTCGCGCCGTGGGCACCCGAAAAGTCGCCGCATCCTGAACAGGCCAAGGCGTTTATCGCTGCCTGGGAAAAGGCCGGGCACGGCAAGGCCGGACTGACCGAAAGCTACCGTGGCTACGATGGTATTCGCGTCATCAAGGCCGCAATCGAAAAGGCCGGCGTCGCCGAGCCAAAGGCGATCCGCGATGCCTTCTGGGAAATCGAGGTCCCGACGCTGAATGGCACCGTCAAGTTCGTCAAGGACGGGCCAGAGGGTAGTGAGAGCGGCCAGTACATGGCCAATGGCACCCTGATCACCATCGAAGATGGCAAGATCGTTCTGCCTGATTCTTGAACCTGCAACTCTTCCAGAGGGGCCCCGGCAGTTTTGCCGGGGCCCCTTTTTTTTGCATCCAACCCAGTTCGATCCAAGTGCTCCTGAACGGCGCTAAGGAAGCGGGACGGCGAGCCCGACCTTGATCCGATCCATGACGACCAGGGTGCGGAACCGCTTCACGTTGTGATTCTCAAAGAACAGCCTGCGCGTAAGGGCCTCGTATTCGGCCATGGATGCGACGACGACCACCAGAATGAAGTCCGCATCACCGGTGACGTAGTAGCACTGCTGCACTTCTGGCGCGTTGGAGAAGATCTTCTTGGCCGCGTCAAAAAGGTCGAGCCGTTCACTTTCGATGTGAACCTCAACGACTATTGTAATGGGCAGACCGACGCGCTCCGGATCGACACTTGCAGCGTTACCCACGATGACGCGCTCAGCCGTCATCCGCCTGATCCGCCGGTGGACCGCCGCCGCAGACAGATTGACCCTTTCGCCAATGATGCGCTGCGGCGTCGTGTTGTCCTGTTGCAGGATAGCCAGGATTGCCAGATCGAAACTATCGAGCCCGGAAGGGGCCCTGTTTGGTTCACGCTTCAAGGCGCCCCTCCATGCAATTTTGTTTCACCAGTAACGGCAAAATGGACGAAAAAATGCAGTCGCTTTGCAATATAGTTTACCTAGCAGAACAGGAACATCAATATGCTCGTTACGAACACACTTGCCGACCATGGACAGGCGCTCGACGCGGCTGACGCGGAGATACTGAGCGTAGAGTCGGCAAAGGAGGTCGAGCGCTTCCTCTCGCATCGCCAGAATCACAACCCCACGCCGCTGCATTCGCTGGCTGGGCTTGCGCGCGAGACGGGGGTGGCTGCCATCCACGTGAAGGACGAAGGCTTTCGTCTCGGGCTTGGCAGCTTCAAGGCGTTGGGCGGATCCTATGCGGTGATCCGACTGGTCCTGGAGGAGGCCGAACGCCAGCTGGGTCGCCCCGTCGACATCAGCGAATTGCACTCGGAGGCTGTGGCGGAAATCGCCCGGCAAATGACCGTCGGATGCGCCACCGACGGCAACCACGGCCGCTCGGTCGCAGCCGGTGCGCAACTCGTCGGCGCCAAGGCCGCCATATTCGTTCACTCTGGTGTGTCCGACGAACGGGTTGAGGCCATCGCCAAGTTCGGCGCACAGATGATCCGAGTGAAGGGCACCTATGACGACAGCGTCGTCGAGGCAGAGCGTGTCTGCCACGAGAACGGCTGGATAGTCGTTTCCGACACATCATGGCCAGGCTATGAACGCATTCCCGGCCTGGTCATGCAGGGCTACACGGCAATGCTGAACGAGGCCCTGCGGGAACTTGAGAGTCCGCCCACGCACGTCTTCATCCAGGCCGGCGTCGGGGGTCTCGCGGCTTCGGTTGCCGGCTATTTCGATGTGATCTTCGGCAAGGACCGCCCTCGCCTCGTCGTGGTGGAACCGGAGCGCGCCGCCTGCATCTACGAGAGCGCCCTGGCCGGCAAGCCGGTCAAGATAGAACAAGGAGAGGAGACAATCATGGCCATGCTCGAATGCTACGAGCCGTCGCTTGTCGCTTGGCGTGTGCTGTCGAAGACGGCTGACGCTTTCATGACAGTTGCCGAAGATGACGCGGCCGATTGCATGCGCAAGCTCGCGAACCCCTGCCCGGGCGATCCTGCCATTGTTGCCGGCGAAAGCGGGGCTGCCGGCCTTGCCGGATATTTGCGGGTCATGCGGCAAGAAGAATCGCGCGCCTCACTTGGCCTTGATTCCAACTCCCGTGTCTTCGTCATCAACACAGAAGGCGCTACCGATCAGGCCCGCTATGCGGCCATTGTGGGAATCGATCCCTCGCAAGTCTCGGTCGCGGCGTGAAGCTTCGCTCACCTGGCCATTCGGCCGGGTGAGCCGGCGGATCAAGCAGAATTCAGTTTGCGCGTTCGCTGATCCGTTTGCCCGGCGGCAGGCGATTTCCTGCGTTCCAGCAAATCATTGCGAAGGGCGAAGCAGTTCCTGTGATAGTGGATGTCGGCCACGTAGATGGCGACGCCTTGGGAATCCACGAGAACCAGTCTGCAATCGGCAGTCGGTTCGCCGAGCCCGATCTTCAGCAAATCGGCCGTCTCGGGATCGGCGACGCCAATGGTCAGGGTCTGATGTGCGTGCAGAATCTGGATGTCGTCCATTTCCACGATGCTCGGCAGTGCAGCGGTATGCGAAAAGCGTTTCTGATCCCTGTCAAAGATATTCTGGTCGAGGTGCAGATTAACGACCGAAAACGGCTCTCCATCATTGTATTGCACGCTCCGTAGAAAGGTGTAACCTTTGGCGAGGTTTCCTTCACCTTCAGACAACTCGGGAAGCGGCGAATTTTTTTCGATGTGCACACGTTTCAGGACGTTGTCTTTGATCGAGGCGACCATCGAATCGAAGTCATTAGCCAGATTGAGCCAGCGGTTGTGCCGCGGCCGGCCGGAAACAAACGTTCCCCTGCCCTGCTGGGCGTCGAGCAGACCCTCTTCCCGCAACAGTTCGATTGCCTGACGGATGGTCACTCGTGCGACCGCAAACTCGGCTTCCAATTCTTCCAGGGTGGAGATCTTGTCGCCCTCCAGCCAGAAACCAGTCTCGATGCGCTGGCGCATCACCGATGCCACCTGAACATAAAGTGGGTTTCGGCTGCGATCATAAATGGCTGAAAGTTTGCTCATATTACCGTTGTACGACAGATAGATCGAATATGCTAGATTGTCGCACCTTTCCTCTTGCGGTTGGCGATGCATGCATTCCGGGAAATCAGCCGGAGCCAGAATGGCGCTTTCGCTCCGCCCTCAGGAATGACGGGCGCCGCCGAACAGGACCGGGAAACCGACGGGCAACAGCAACTAGGCTTTGCCGAACAAACGGGCAAAGAACCTCTTTACGCGACCGGCAATGACCGCCGATACCAGCGAGCCGGCGTTCAGTTCCGTGACGATCTGCGGCGACGCAGCCTTGCCGCTGTCCGGGTCGGCCTGGTGGGCAAGCTGCGCCTCGAGGTTCTGGACGAAGGCTGCGATGAGTCGACCGGCGACATCCTGCACCAGGCCGGAGCGGCTGAACTGAGCGAGCACGCCCGTCAACGTGTATCCGATCCCGACATCCACGCGCGTCTCACCTTCATGGTCCCCAGGCTTCACCGCATAGCTGATCAGACCGCGCGTGGCCGAGTTGCTGCGCTTGTCCTTGCCGCTGCCGCTGATCGTACCGGTGCGCGTCGCTTCGTCTCTCGACACGTCGGCGACCCCTTGGAATTCGGCTGATATCGGACCGACCTTGACCCGGATCTGGCCCTCGACATGGCCATCGACCGGCTCGCCCGCGAGCGACGCGCCCGGAAGACAGGATGCGACCTCGCCAATCCGGCCGAAGAACGCCCACACCGTTTCGACGGGATGGTTGACGGTGAAGCTCTCGCTGAAACTGTTTTGCGGCTTCCAGTCGGCAGCGAGCGCACGCGGGCTTGCAGCTGCCGTGACCGGTTTGGCGCCATCACCGCCTGCGTCGGACGCGATCGCATCGGCGCCCTGATTGCGCTGGCTGGCCTGCACGGCAGCGCCGTTGCCCGACCCAGCCGGCCCCAGCCTCTTCCTGTCGGCGTCGGGAATCGCTGCTATACCCCGCGCGCGGCGGGCCGAGACCACCTCCTGAACCGCCTTGATGATGCCGACGTAACCCGTGCAGCGGCAGAGGTTGCCGCTCATGGCGACGCGAATATCCTGTTCGGAAGGGGCGTCCATGCGGATCACGACGTCGCGGGCCGAGACGATCATGCCAGGAGTGCAGTAGCCGCATTGCAGCGCATGGTGTTTCGAGAAGGCTGTCCGCAACTCGGACGAGATCTCGTCATTGTCGAGACCTTCGACCGTCACGACTTCGGCCTGTTCACAGGCGACCGCAAAGGTGATGCAGGACCGTGTCGGCACGCCGTCAACAAGGATGGTGCAGGCCCCGCAGACACCGTGCTCACAACCGAGATGGGTGCCCGTCAGATTCTGCGTTTCGCGCAGGAAGTCGGCCAGGTGCAGGCGCGGCTCGACATCCGCGCTTAACGGCTTTCCGTTGACTGTAAGCTTGACCATGCTCATGCCGAAACTGCCCGCTCGATGGCGCGTCGCAGCGCGACGCAATGGATTTGCCGGTCGATGGGGTCATCCATCCCGCTCGACTCAAGCAATTCAGTGGTTGCCACAGCATCGAAGTCGTCGGTGCCGCGGCTGCTGCCGTTCCCGACAAGATGACCGGCCTCGGCAACGACGATCGGACGGCTTTCGGTGGCGCCGATCACGGCCCGACTGACATTGCGGTCGGCATCGACCATGAAGGCCCCTATGGCATGGGCGAACTCGCCGGTCTTGCGGCAGGATTTGTAGAATCCCCAGCGGGCGGAACCGGACATTTTCGGCACCGCGATGCTGACCAGCATCTCCCCCGTGCGGAGGTCTGCTTCGAGAGCGCCAAGCATGTAATCCTCGACCGGAATCGTCCGGTCACCGGCGGCCCCGCGAAGAGTGACTGTCGCGCCAAGCGCGGCCATGATCGAAATCCAGTCCGCCGAGGGATCGGCGTGGGTCAGGCTGCCGCCGATCGTGCCCCGGTTGCGCACCGCACGATAGGCTATTCCCCTGGCCACGGTCGGCAAGGCGCCGAGCGTCACGTCGGGAACACGCAGATCTTCGATGTCGGCATGGGTGATACACGCGCCGATGACCAGGCTTTCTGTCGAAGTATCGACCTGTGTGAGTTCCTCGATCCCGGTGATGTCGATCAGCAGATCGGGCTGGACCAGCCGCATGTTGAGCATCGGCCCGAGCGACTGCCCGCCGGCCATCATCTTGATCACGCGGCTGTCGTCGGCCAGCAGGGCAAGTGCAGCATCAACATCGGCAGGACGCGCATAGTCGAAATTGACGGGTTTCAAGCTGCGGTCTCCTTTGCGTGGCCAGCGCGCCTGGCCTGAGGTGCACGGCCGATGGCCTCCAGCACGTTTCGCGGTGTCATTGGCGAGCGCAGCAGTTCGACACCGAAGCCCTTGAGGGCGTCGTTCACGGCGTTGCCGATTGCAGCAGGCGGGGCGATCGCTCCCCCCTCGCCGATGCCTTTGACCCCAAATTCGGTATAGGGCGCCAGCGTCTCCATATGATCGAGCACGGGTTCCGGCACCTCGGTTGGCCCGGGCAGGAGGTAGTCTGCGAAGGTCGACGCCAGTGGCTGGCCGCTCGAGTCGAAATTCATTTCTTCATAGAGCGCGGTTCCGATACCCTGTGCGAGACCGCCATAAATCTGGCCGTCGACAACCATTGGGTTGAC
>JBBSOT010000058.1:0-19104 GCA_038259455.1 Hyphomicrobiales bacterium
GTCGATGCGCTTTCTTTGGACAGTGCGATCGCGGCAAGCTCTGCCTGAAGCAGGCGGCAGGCATCTCGTTGCTATTCTTATATCTCGCTAGCTCGACCGAAACTTTTTCTAAAGCTATGCTTAAGCAGTATCGGATAACGTCGCCGACCAGGCGTGTCGACAATCGGTGCGCCATAGACAAGTTGGAATGCTTTGCGAGCAAGGCTGGAGCTCATACGCGCCGCAGTGCGCAGAATCTGGCGGCCGACGAATATACCGGCGGCGCTGGCTCTGTTTGTCATATTGCTGGCTGTAGTATTTGCCGAGCATCAGAACCGGCGGGTCTACATCCAAAGTCTGCGCGCCGACGTTTTGAATCAAGCGAGTCTGATCCGGGCCAAGCTCGAAGGTATTGTAAACGGCAACATTCAACTCGTGCGCGGTCTGGTGGCGACCCTCACCACCGAGCCGGATATGAAGCAGCAGCGCTTCGCAGAGCTGGCCGGCAATCTGCTTGCAGAGGACTCCCAGTTGAGGAGCATTGCCGGCGCGCCCGATCTCGTTGTCTCGCTGGTCTATCCCTTAAAGGGCAACGAGCAGGCCATCGGACTGGACTATCGGCTCAATGATGCTCAGCGCGAGGCTGCGCTGCGGGCCCGCGACACCAGAGATCTCATTCTGGCTGGCCCCGTCAATCTGGTCCAAGGCGGGCAAGGCTTCATCGGTCGATTTCCGGTGTTTGTCGCCGGCGCAGAGGGAAAGGACCGGTTTTGGGGGATTGTTTCGGCCGTGATGGATCGCGACCGATTGTACCGCGATAGCGGTCTTCTGGACCCCGAGCTTCCGATTGAAATCTCGATTTCAGGGCGTGACGGCAAGGGCGACCGGGGGTCGCGGTTCTTCGGCAGTGCCAGCGTAATGCGAAACGATCCGGTTCTTGCCGATGTGGTCCTGCCCTCGGGAAGCTGGCAAATCGCCGCGATTCCACGCGGAGGATGGAACGCAACACCGCCCAACACCTGGATGCTGCGCTTGTTCATGCTTCTTGCAGGGGCGTTGATCATGGTTCCGACGGTCATCACCGGCCGACTGATCGAGGAGCGTCTTGACAACATCGCCAAGCTGCGGCGGCGCGAGGGGGAGCTCAAACGGCTGTCGCGACGTCTCGGGCTGGCGCTCGACAGTTCGCGGATCGGCGTCTGGGAACTGAATATCGAGACAAACGATCTGTTGTGGGATGACCGGATGAACGAGCTGTATGGTTATCCCAAGGATGGCGGGCCGCGCAGCTATGCCGACTGGGAGCGTGCCATTCATCCGGACGACGTTGCCCGTGTTCTGAGAGAGTTCCCGACAGCCGCGGCAGCCGGTGACAGCTACCATACGCAGTACAGGCTGCTGTCTTCCGACGGGTCTGTCCGGCATCTTCGAGAGAGCGCAAAAGTCTATCAGGATCCCGGCGAGCCGCCGAGGATTGTCGGCGTCAACTGGGACGTGACAGCCGACATCGAACTGAACGAAAGATTGAAAAGCGCCAACATGTTGACCGAGGCGCGCAATGTCGAGCTGGAAGCCGCCAAGCAGCGCATCGAATTCAATTCATTGCATGATTCTTTGACGGGCCTGCCTAACCGGCGCTTTCTCGACGATGTGCTCGCCGGCCATATCGAGAGGTTCGAAAACCAAGGCGAGTGCGCAGGACTGCTGCATATCGATCTCGACCGGTTCAAGCAGATCAACGACACGCTGGGCCACGCCGCAGGCGATGCGATGCTGAAATACGCGGCGAAGGTACTGAAGTCCAACCTGCGCGAAAGCGACTTCGTTGCCCGTGTCGGCGGCGACGAATTCGTGGTTCTGTGCCGGGCCGACAGAGTGGATCCGGCCGTCTGGAACGAACAGCTTGCCAAGCTGGCAAACCGGATTATCGAAGAGATGCATCAACCGGTCCCCTATGAAGGACATGAGTGCCGTATCGGCGTCTCGATAGGCATTGCCAGCGATCTGGACATGCCGGCCGACCCGCGCCGCCTTCTGGTCAATGCCGACCTTGCCCTCTACCGGGCCAAGAGCCGCGGCAGAAACCGCTATCAGTTCTTCAACGAGGCGCTGCAGGCCGAGATCGTCACCACCAAGCGCATCGCCGACGACATCCTGTCGGGATTGGAACGCAACGAATTCATCGCCTATTACCAGCCACAGTTCGATGCCACCACACATGCGGTCATCGGCGTCGAGGCGCTGGCGCGCTGGAACCACCCGACCGACGGGCTTCTGGCACCTGTATCTTTCATGAAGACCGCCGAAGAGCTCAACGTGGTTGCAACGATAGATCGGATAATCCTTGAGCAGACGCTGAGAAATTTCAAACAGTGGGAGGAAGACGGCCTCAACATTCCGAAGGCTTCGGTCAATGTCTCGGCGCGACGGCTGCATGACGAGGAACTGATCCGCGGCCTGCGCAAGCTCAAGATCAAGCCAGGGACGATTTCCTTCGAACTCGTGGAATCGATCTTCCTCGACGAGAATGACGAACTGGTGACCTGGAATGTCGAGCAGATCAAGAGTCTCGGGATCGACATCGAGATTGACGATTTCGGGACCGGATACGCATCGGTCGTCAGCCTGCTGAAGCTCAAGCCACGACGTCTCAAGATCGACCGCCAGTTGGTCATGCCACTGATGCGCTCGCCCGGACAGCGACAACTGGTCGGTTCCATCATCGATATCGGCAAATCGCTCGGCATCGAGGTGCTGGCCGAGGGCGTGGAGACAATGGGCCATGCGAAAGTACTGAGGGACCTGGGCTGCCACGCTCTTCAGGGCCATGCCTTCGCGCAGGCCATGAGCGCTAGCGATCTCAAGGCGTTCATCAAGAAGCGGAAGCTTCGCGCCGCCTCCTAGAGCGGTATTCACAGCGGCCAAATCAGGGTATAGCAGCCGCCTTGACGACGAGGCCCTATGGCAAGAATCTCCTTGAAACTCGACCAACTCATCGACGCGGCAGCGTTGCGCGGTGCATTGACAGCGCTGCTTGAAAACGATGCGGCCAGCGATTCTACCGAAGTGCGGGCGCAAGCTTTGCAGCTCCTGAAGCAGGCGCTCGCCGAGGGCCGCGAAACCGCCGAGCGAATGCTGGTCGACGATGGCGGCGGCACAGCCTGCGCAGCACGGCTGTCGTATCTCCTGGACGAGATCATCCGTGCGCTGCACGACTTCATCGTAGCGCAGCTTGCCGATGCGACTTCCGACAACGGGATGGCCCTGGTCGCCGTCGGGGGATATGGCCGCGGAACCCTGGCCCCCGGCTCCGATATCGACCTGTTGTTCCTCATGCCGCCCGGCAAGACCCGTCCAGGCGCACAGATTGTCGAGCAGATGCTTTACATGCTCTGGGATCTCGGCCTGAAGGTAGGACATGCGACGCGCGATGTAGAGGAATGCGTGCGGCTGTCCCGTACCGATACCACCATCTGCACGTCGATCCTCGAGGCGCGCTTTCTATGGGGAAGCGAAGCGCTGTTCGACGAACTGGTGGCGCGCTTCGACCATGACGTGGTCAGGGGAACCGGGATCGAATATGTCCAGGCCAAGCTCGCCGAGCGCGATGAGCGTCACGCCAAGGCCGGTGAAAGCCGCTATCTCGTCGAGCCCAATGTCAAGGATGGCAAGGGCGGTTTGCGAGACCTTCATACGCTGTTCTGGATCGGCAAATACTTCTACCGCGTCAGAACAGGCGAGGAACTGGTAGCCAAAGGTGTCTTCACCCGGCCTGAATACAACAGGTTCCGCAAGGCCGAGGATTTTCTCTGGGCGGTCCGTTGCCAGATGCATTTCCTGACGGGCAAGCCCGAGGAACGGCTGCATTTCGATATCCAGCGCGAGATTGCCGAGCGCCTCGGCTACACCAGCCACCCGGGCCTGTCGGCGGTAGAGCGCTTCATGAAGCATTACTTCCTGACGGCAAAGGACGTCGGCGACCTGACCCGCATCTTCTGCGCTGCGCTCGAGGAGGAGCAGGCAAAGCAGGTGCCGGGCATCAACCGTCTTCTGATGGGCTTTTCGCGACGCCGCCGCAAGCTGGCCGGGACCACCGATTTCATTGTCGACAATCACCGCATAAATGTCGTGGACGACCAGGTCTTCGAACGCGATCCCGTCAATCTGGTAAGGCTGTTCTGGTTCGCCGACAAGCACGGGCTGGAATATCATCCCGATGCACTCAAGCTGCTGACCCGTTCGCTCAAACTTGTCGACCGCAACCTGCGGCGCGATCCAGAGGCCAACCGACTTTTCCTTGACGTCCTGACGTCGGATCGTAGTCCCGAACTCAACCTGAGGCGGATGAACGAGGCAGGCCTGCTTGGCAAGCTCATCACCGATTTCGGCAAGATCGTCGCCATGATGCAGTTTTCGATGTACCATCACTACACGGTCGACGAACACTTGCTGCGCTGCATCGGGGTCCTCGCGGAAATCGAGCGCGGCGACGGCGGGAAGGTTCATCCGCTGGCTCATACGCTGCTGCCCGGCCTGAAGAAACGGCGTGAAGTGCTTTACGTCGCCGTGTTGCTGCACGACATTGCCAAGGGTCGACCGGAGGACCATTCGGTGGCTGGCGCCAGGATTGCACGCCGCATCTGCCCCTATATGGGTTTGTCGCCTGAAGACACGGCGACGGTCGCGTGGCTGGTCGAAAACCACCTCGTGATGTCAATGACCGCGCAGACACGCGACCTCAACGACCGCAAGACAATTGACGATTTTGCCACGCTGGTCCAGTCGGTGGAACAGCTCAAACTCCTGCTGGTACTGACGGTCTGCGACATTCGCGGCGTCGGTCCAGGTGTCTGGAATGGCTGGAAAGGCCAGCTTCTGCGCACACTCTATTATGAAACCGAGCTGTTGCTGACAGGTGGCTTCTCGGAGGTCGGACGTGCCCAGAGAACGGCCGAGGCGCGCGAGCGCCTGGATGAGGCATTGGCAGCGTGGCCGGATGCTGCGCGCCGGAAATATGTGAAGCTCCACTACGAGAATTATCTTTTGACGGTGGATCTGCCTGACCAGCTCAGGCACGCTGAATTCGTGCGCGAAGCGAGCAACGCCAATCGGCAACTTGCCACCATGGTCAAGACGCACAGTTTCGAGGCAGTGACCGAGATCACCGTGCTGGCGCAGGATCATCCGCGCCTGCTGTCCGTGATCGCCGGCGCCTGTGCCGCTGCCGGCGGAAACATCGTCGATGCCCAGATATTCACAACCGCCGATGGGCGCGCGCTCGATACGATACTGATCTCGCGCGAGTTCGACCATGACGAGGACGAGCGCCGGCGCGGCACCCGCGTCGGCCGGCTGATCGAGGATGTACTGTCGGGCCGCAGCTGGCTGCCCGAGATGATCGAAAAGCGTGCCAAGCCGAAACGGGGCCTGAAGACGTTCAGGATCACCCCGCGTGCCGACATCCGCAATGCACTGTCCAACCGCTTTTCGGTGGTGGAGGTCGAGTGCCTCGATCGGCCGGGCCTGCTGTCCGAGATCACCGGCACGCTGTCGGATCTGTCACTGGACATCGCATCGGCGCATATTACGACCTTCGGTGAGAAGGTCATCGACACCTTTTACGTGACCGATCTCACGGGCGCCAAGATCGACAATCCGAGCCGTATCGAGTCGATTCGCAAACGTCTGATCGCCACGCTCAAGGGCGAGGCTTCAGAACGGACGCCGAAACGCGCGGCGGCGGCGGAATAGCGGCGAAAAGCGACATGTGCCCTTTCAGATCTTTTGGTGGCGCGGCATGAGCCTGGTCCGAAAATTTGCCACGGTCGGGTCCGGCACGATGCTGAGCCGCCTCTTCGGCTTCGCGCGTGAAATGATGATGGCGGCAGCGCTTGGCACCGGGCCGGTCGCGGAAGCCTTCTACGCGGCATTCCAGTTTCCAAACACATTCCGACGCCTTTTCGCCGAAGGCGCGTTCAACGCGGCCTTCGTCCCGCTCTTTGCCAAGGAAATCGAAGCGGGCGGTGTCGATGGCGCAAAGAAGTTCTCCGAGGAAGTCTTCGGGGTATTGTTCACCGTCCTGCTGTTGCTCACCATCGCCATGGAACTGGCAATGCCTTTCGTCATCCGCTACGCGATTGCGCCAGGCTTTGCGGACGATCCGGACAAGCTGTTGCTGACCACCGAACTGGCGGCGATCATGTTCCCCTATCTCATGTGCATGTCGCTCGGCGCCATGATGGCGGGCATGCTGAACTCGCTCCACCGGTACTTTGCGGCGGCGATGGCGCCGGTATTCCTCAACATCATCCTGGTCGGCATACTGGTGACGGCGTGGTATCGCGGGTACAATGGTCCAGGTGTCGGCACGATGCTTGCCTGGGGCGTCATGATGGCCGGCATCGTACAGCTCGCCATCCTGTTTTTCGCGGTCAAGCGGGCCGGCGTATCGATCGGTTTTCGCCGGCCGCGCCTGACGAGAAACGTCAAGCGGCTGCTGTGGCTGGCGCTGCCCGCCGCGATCACCGGGGGCATTACGCAGATCAATACTCTGGTCGGCACGGCCATCGCTTCGGGCAAGGCTGGGGCCGTGCCATCGCTCAATCTCGCCGACCGCGTCTACCAGTTGCCGCTTGGCGTCGTCGGCGTGGCCGTCGGCGTCGTCTTGTTGCCTGAACTGGCGCGCGCGCTGCGCTCGGGCAACCGCATCGAAGCCGCCAACCTGCAGAACCGCTCGGTCGAATTCACGCTGTTCCTGACCCTGCCGGCCGCGGCCGCGCTCTTGACTATTTCCGAACCGATCGTGCGTGTTCTCTACGAGCGCGGCGCTTTCACGCCGCAGGACACGACACTGGTTGCCGAAGTTCTCGCCATCTTCGGTCTGGGCCTGCCGGCCTTTGTGCTCATCAAGGCCTTCACACCAGGCTTTTTCGCACGCGAAGATACGCGCACGCCGATGTATTTTGCCGGACTGTCGGTTCTTACCAACATCTCGATATCGCTGACGCTGTTCCCGGATTACGGCGCGGTCGGGATCGCCATTGCCGCAGCCACCGCCGGCTGGATCAATGCCAGCCTGCTCTTCGGCACCCTGATCTGGCGGGGCCATTGGGGCCGCGACGCCGGCCTCGTCAAACGTGTCCCGCGGCTTTTGATCGCTGCCGCCATCATGGCCACGGCGCTCTACTTCGCTGCCGACTGGATGGGTGACTGGCTCGCCGCCGCCTCGCCGATCTACAATCAGGCGCCAGCGCTCGCCGTGCTGGTCGTCGGCGCCATAGTGATTTACTTTGGCATTGCCTTTGGCGCAGGCGGCGCTGAGATGGGCATGATCAGGCGCGGCGTGAAGCGCAAGAGCGCGGATGCGTCGGGAGCCGGAAAAGACGGGCCGCCTGGCGGATAATTGCATTGACGATGTCCGCGGCAAAGCATGGACTTCGATTGAAAGGGGACGCGTTGCATGGAACTACCGGCTGACTGCAAGATCCAGAATCTGACGACACATGTCGATCCACGCGGCCAATTGACCGAGATATTCCGCGCCTCGTGGATCCCGGACTATCAGGCTCTCCAGTGGAATTTTGTTCGCAGTCGCGCCAATGTCTTGCGTGGGGTCCATGTCCATGTCCAGCACAGCGACTATCTGGTCTGTCTGGCGGGGACCATGGTCCTCGGGCTCGTCGACATTCGACCGGAATCACCGACGACAGGCATGGCGGCTACAATCACGTTGACTGGCTCTGCCCTCCAGGCAGCGCTGATTCCTCCAGGCGTGGCGCACGGGTTTCATTTCCCGGAACCGTCGCTGCTTTGTTATTCGACATCGCATTACTGGAACACGCTCGACGAAATCGGCTGCCGTTGGGATGATCCGGCGCTTGGCCTCGACTGGACGGTAACCGATCCCGAATTGTCCCTCCGCGACCAGACGGCCGAGAGTGCGGAAGTGATGACCAGGCAATATCTGTCAGTTCGTGAATCGATGCTTTCCTCGAATGGCTGAGACGCCGCATGTCGGCCTGGTCGGCTGCGGCGGATGGGGTCGCCTGATCCTGCGCGACCTCAAGAAACTCGGGGCACATGTGACATGTGTTGCGCGGAGCGATCGCTCCCGGTCAAATGCCGAGAAGAACGGCGCCGACAAAATCGTCGCCGACCTCAGCGAACTGCCGGCCGTTGATGGCGTGGTCGTCGCTACTCCCAGCGATAGCCATGGCGACGTGCTCCTCAAGCTCGTCGGGCGCAATGTTCCGATGTTTGTCGAGAAGCCGTTGACCTCGGATCTGGCAAGCGCGCGTGAACTTGCGAGGATGGGCGCAGGGCGCATCTTTGTCATGGACAAGTGGCGCTATCACGCAGGAATCGAACGGTTGGCGCAGTATGCCCGCAGCGGAGAGATCGGCGCAGTAGTCGGGCTTCGGTTGTTTCGACTGGGCTGGTCGATGACGCACAACGAGATCGACCCCATCTGGAACCTGCTGCCGCACGATCTTTCCATTGCGCTGCATGTGCTTGGTGAAGTGCCGCCCCTGCAGTGGGCGACGGCAGACTGTCTTGGCCCGGCCTCTGGCGGCGTGCTCGCGATCATTGGCCGGCCTGACGGTCCGCGTGTTGTCATCGAAACCTCGGCTCATCATCCGATCAACAGGCGGTCGGTGGTGCTTGCATGCGAGACCGGCACCGTGACTTTGAACGCAAGCATGGACGATCACTTGACACTTAGGCTCGGGGCCCCGGGCGATATGGGGGCGGTCGAACAGAAGGTACCGATCCTCAACGAAATGCCGCTTGAGGCGGAACTGGCGGTCTTTCTGGGCCATTTGAGGGGCGGTCCTGCGCCGATGAGCTCGGTTGATGAAGGACTGCTCGTCGTCGAGAGGGTCTGCGAAATCCGGCAAGCAGTTGGGCTGGCGGATTGATGACGGCGCCGTTCGCCACGATCCTTGTTCCCACACATGACCATACGCCTCTCATCGGGTACGCCCTGCGAGCCATCCAGGAGCAGACGGCTTCGAGTTTCGAGCTCTTCGTCATCGGGGACGGCGCACCGCCGGCAACGCGGGAAATCGTGGAACAGATCGCTCGAAGCGACGAGCGCATAAGCTATCTCGAATTCGAGAAGGGTGAACGTCATGGCGAAGCGCATCGGCATCTGGCCATGAGCAAAGCGCGAGGCGACATCGTCGCCTATTGCGGCGATGATGATTTCTGGCTGCCTGGCCACCTCGAGGCAATGACCGCACTTCTGGAGCGGGTCGACTTTGGCCACCTCGTGCAACTCAATCTCACGGCCAACGGGCGCTTCGTGGTCCGTCCAGGCGATCTCGCCGACCCTGTGTGCCGTTCTCTACTCCTGACCGATCAGGCGCCTTTCTTCGGCCTGACCGTAGCTGGGCATCGCATGTCGGCCTATCGTCAGTTGAAAGAGGGGTGGACACCGGCGCCGCCAAACATTCCGACCGATCAGAACATGTGGAAGAAGTTCCTGAGCATGCCGGGACTGCGTTTCGGGACTCAGATCGAACCGACATCAGTTCATGTGGTGTCGCCTCTAAGGTCCGGCTGGACCATGGAGGAGCGCTCCCGGGAGTTGAGCGAATTGTTCGGGAGGAGGAACTCTCCAGGCCTCAGGCGTCAACTTGAGGCCGCAATTCGCAAGGCCTATCCTGATTGGCGGCCAAGCCGCGCAAGCTTGGTCGAGCGCTTCGCGGCACGGATCGCCCACTACTTTCGTGTGCAATTCTGACTTTGGCGACAGCGTCTCGTCTCGGTCATTTTTTGCGTCGGGTCCAAACAAAGATTCAGTTACCAGCAAGCATGGCATTATCGCCGTTAGAGGACCCGTTTTTTTAACCGAAAGGCGTTAGCTTCCTTCTCTCGCCTACAAACAGACCGGCTGAAAACGCCAACGCAGCTACAGGAAGCCGCCGAAATGCCAGCCAGCACCAGACTTCACTATGTCGACTGGCTGCGCGTGTCGGCCTTCCTGATCCTGATAGCCTATCATTCTTCGGTCGCCTTTTTCCCGACCATGGACTGGCTGATGAAAAGCCCTGAGGGCAGCCCCGTCCTTGAGCTGGTGATGGACTTTCCGCGCGCCTGGCGCCTGGCGCTGCTGTTTTTCGTGTCCGGCATGGGCACCTGGTTCATGTTCCGCTCGGCCTCTGCAGCTACCTTCCTGAAGGAGCGCTTCATTCGACTTTTCGTGCCGCTGATCTTTGCCATGTGCGTGATCGTCGTTCCGCAGGTCTGGTACGAGCGCATGGCCGAGGATGGCTATCAGGGATCGCTGCTGACCTTCTGGGTCACGCGCTATTTCACGGAAGGGCGCTACCCGACGGGGAATTTCACCTGGGCGCATATGTGGTTCGTGGCCTATCTGCTGGTGATGTCGTTCGTCTGCTACCCGGTTTTTCGCGCCCTCATGCATCCGCGCGCCAAGCCGCTGACCGACTGGTTCGAGCGCA
This sequence comes from Hyphomicrobiales bacterium, assembly GCA_038259455.1. Lineage (GTDB taxonomy): Bacteria > Pseudomonadota > Alphaproteobacteria > Rhizobiales > Rhizobiaceae > CAMYMG01. Next base: position 10,446 of record JBBSOT010000058.1, read on the forward strand.
CCGCCAGCAGCAATGCGGTCTACCTCTTCTTCCTTTTGCCCCTGCTGCTCAATCTGGTTCTGACGCCCTTCTTTCCGCGCCAGACCAACGCGCTCTATAATGACGGCGCATGGTTTGCCGTATGGGCGAGCTGGTTTGGCCTCGGCTTCCTGATCGCCCGCCATCATGCCGCGATCATTGGCGGGCTCATCGAGCGCCGATTTCTCAGCGCCGCGATCTGCGTGGTGCTGACAGTATGTCTTTATCTGTTCTGCTTTACCGATGCAGGCGGACTGTCGCTCGGCAATTATGGCGACATGACAGCGCTCTTCAAGGCATTGGTCTTTGCCCTTGCCTGGACCATGATGCTGGCACTGGTCGGCTTCGGCGCGCGCCATTTCAACCATCAGAGCGCTGCGCTCATGTGGCTCAACCGCAAGATATTTCCGCTCTATATTGTCCACCAGACAGTGGTGGTCGCCGCACTTTACTATCTGCTGCCGCTCGAAATGGGCGTCTGGGCGACATGGCTGCTCGTTCTGGCAGCCACTTTCCTCGGTTCGGTGGTTTTTGCCATGCTGGCCGAAAGGCTGCCATCGCGGCTCGGGCTACTTGTGGGCTTGCCAGGGCCCCGCCGCTCCGCCCGGCGAGCGGCTTCTACCGGCGCCGACGCGGCGCGGGATGGCAGGCGCATCGTCAATACTTGATCCCGGGCAGGGCTTCGTCCATAAGCCGTTCTCGCATTTCGCCGCGCGCGAAAAGGCCCTCCACAAGCCACCGGGAAATCCGCACATGACAACTTTCCAGCCGCTCGTCTTTTCGGGTGTCCAGCCAACCGGAAACCTGCATCTCGGCAATTATCTCGGTGCCATCAGAAAGTTTGTTGCGCTGCAGGAGACAAATGACTGCATCTACTGCGTCGTCGACCTGCATTCCATAACCGCCCAACTCGTGCATACCGACCTGATCGAGCAGACGCGCTCGATCACGGCGGCTTTCCTCGCCTCCGGAATCGATCCGAAGAAGCACATCGTCTTCAACCAGAGCCGGGTGATGCAGCACGCCGAACTGGCCTGGGTTTTCAATTGCGTGGCGCGCATCGGCTGGATGAACCGCATGACGCAGTTCAAGGACAAGGCCGGCAAGGACCGCGAAAACGCCTCGCTCGGTCTGCTCGCCTATCCAAGCCTGATGGCTGCCGACATGATGGTCTACCGTGCCACCCAGGTACCGGTCGGCGATGACCAGAAGCAGCATGTCGAACTGACGCGCGATATCGCGCAGAAGTTCAACAATGATTTTTCCGACCGCATCGCAGAATTGGGATGCGGCGTCGAGATGATGGTCGGCGAGGAGAAGGTCAACGGCTTCTTCCCGCTGATCGAGCCGGTGATCGGCGGGCCGGCGGCGCGCATCATGAGCCTGCGCGACGGGTCAAAGAAGATGTCGAAATCCGACCCCTCCGATCTTTCACGCATCAATCTGACCGACGATGCGGATGCCATATCGAAGAAGATCCGCAAGGCAAAGACAGACCCCGCGCCCTTGCCGACGGAACTTGACGGGCTCAAGGAGAGGCCGGAAGCCGAGAACCTTGTCGGCATCTATGCCGGTCTGGCTGACATGACCAAGGAAGCGGTTCTCAACGAGTTCGGTGGCCAGCAGTTCTCGGTGTTCAAGCCGGCGCTCGCCGACCTCGCAGTCGAGAAGCTGGCGCCGATTGCCAGCGAGATGCGCCGTATTTCGGCCGATCACGCCTATGTCGATTCGGTTCTGCGCGACGGCGGCGAGCGAGCTGGCGCACGCGCCGAGGCGACAATGAAGATGGTGCGCCGGATCGTCGGGTTGCTCGACGACTGACGGAGGGTCACGTTCGGGGCGACTTGCCGCACGCACCGCCAAATGGCAGATTGCCGCGCAGTGAGCCCAGCGTGGCAGGATGAACGATGGTTTCTAAACGACTTAGCCGGGAAGCCGGCCACCGCCGGAAATTCCTGGCGATCATCGATGACACGCCGGAGTGCGAGCGCGCCGTGGCCTATGCTTCACGGCGCTCGCAAAGCACCGGTGGCGTGCTGGTGCTGCTCTACGTCATCGAACCGGGCGAGGTTCAGCACTGGCTCGGGGTCGAGAAGATCATCCGCGACGAGGCGATGGCGACTGCCAAGGCCGCACTCGACGTCTATGCAGGCAAGGTGCGTGAAGAACTCGGCATCGAGCCCGAACTGGTGGTGCGCGAAGGCAAGGCCGCCGAAGAAATCCACAAGCTCATCGAGGATGACCAGGACATCGCCATTCTGGTGTTGGCGGCCGGTGGCTCCAAGGAGGGTCCGGGGCCGCTGGTCGCCTCCATTGCCGGCAAGGGCGCCGCCTTCCCGATTCCGGTCACGGTGGTGCCGCTGAACCTGTCGGACCAGGACATCGACAGCCTGACCTAGGGCCAGGACCAGATCAGGCATGTCGTCGCCTGAACCTGCGTCAACGTGCTTCTCATCAACGTCTATAGATGGCAGCCGGGCTTGCGCTTCAGGGCCAGATATTCGTCGATGAGCTGCCGGTAGCGGATCGCTCCAAAACTCGGAAAATGACCGCCATGGACGGCTGTGACCTGGAGGTTGCGCATCCGCTCAAGCGTCGCCAGATAGTCGGCAACCTGCGAATGATAGGCATCGTCTATGAGGGGTCCGTCATAGACGATGTCGCCCGACAGGAGCACGCCGGACTTCTTCTCGAACAGGGCTATGCCACCCGGCGAATGGCCGGGCGTGTGGATCACCTCGAAGGCACGGTCGCCTAGATCGACAACGTCGCCGGCCTCGAGGGTGCGCCCGGCAGGCGCCGCTTCTATCCGGTAGTGCGATGCGTCCCAGCCTTCGGGCGGGGTCATGAACATCTCGTCGGTGGCGTAGCGGTCGGCCAGCGTCCACTCATTGCGAGGATCGGCAAGGATCGCTGCTTCGGCTGCATGCACGCAGCGCTCGGGAAACTCGTGGTGGCAGCCGATATGGTCGAAATGCGTGTGGCTGGCAACGCACACCAGCGGGCGCTCCGTGACCAGGGGTACATGGCGGCTCAGACTGACATGACCAAGTCCGGTGTCGAACAGAAGATTGCGGTCGCGGCCGCGAACATGCCAGATGTTGCAGCGATAGAACTGCTTGATCCACGGCTCGTGGATCAGCGTGATGGCATCACCCATCTGGATGGTCTCATACCAGTCTCGGTGTGCAATTGCGCTCTTCATCGGGTCACCGGGAAAGCAGAATCATGTCGGCGGCCGGGCAGAACAGCTCGACCGTATCGCCGACGCCAACCGACCGATTGGACGGCACCTTGACGATAAAGGTGACCGCCGGGTTCTTGATCGACACGGCGAGAAGCCGCTTGAAGCTGCCCTGAAAAACCACGTCGACGATCTTGGCATCGCCCAGAGCCACCGAAGGTGGCTGGTCGGCCAGCATGATGTGTTCTGGCCGGATCGCCAGCGTGATGTCGAAGCCGGGCTCGCCCGAGGCTGAGATCGCCACCGCGCCAACCTCCGTATCGACGCGGATCTCATCCATGCCGAGGTCCTGTACCTTGCCGGTGAGAAGCGTGCTCTCGCCCATGAAGGTTGCAGTAAAGCGCGAGGCGGGCCGCGAGTAGACCCGTTCCGGCGGCCCCTGATCCTCGATACGGCCTTCGTTCATCACCACGCAGTGATCGGCGAGCGCCATTGCCTCTTCCTGGTCGTGGGTGACGTGGATGAAGGCCGTGCCGACGCGCTTCTGCAGCGCCTTCAACTCGTCCTGCATCTGCCGTCGCAATTTCAGGTCAAGCGCGCCGAGTGGCTCGTCCAGCAGCAGCACTGCAGGCTCGACCACCAGCGCTCGGGCGAGCGCGACGCGCTGGCGCTGGCCGCCCGATAGCTGGTGCGGCTTCTTGGAAAATGCGTCGCCGAGACCGACCATCGCAAGCGTCTCGCGCACCTTCGCATGACGCTTGGCTCGCGCGACGCCACGCATGCGGAGGCCAAAGCCGACATTGTCGCCGACGCACAGATGCGGGAACAGCGCATAGTCCTGAAAAACGGTGGCGGTCGGCCGCCTTGCCGGCGCCAGCGCAGTACAGTCATTGCCGTTAATGAAGACCTTTCCCTCTTGCGGCGCCAGGAAACCGCCGAGGATCGAAAGCAACGTGGTCTTGCCAGAGCCCGAGGGACCAAGCAGCACCGTGTAGCTGCCCGGCTCGACGTTGAGCGCGATCTCGTCGAGCGCCTTGTGGCGGCGGAAGCTGTGGGACATCTTGCGGATTTCGACCAGCGGCCCGGTCATGAGCGGTTCCTTCTGAGCAGGATCAGTTCGAACAGGATGGCCAGGACGACCGAGACGCCGAAGACCAGCGAGCCGATGGCGTTGGTTCGCGGGTTGAGGCCGGAGCGCAACAGGTTCCAGATCTCGACCGGCAGCGTCGTATCGAAGCGGGTGAGCAGGAAGGATATGACGAATTCGTCCCAGGAGAAGGTCATCGACAGGAAGAAGCTGGCGAAGATCGCCGGCCACATGACAGGAACGCTGATCAGGAACAGCACCTTCCACTCCGGCGCGCCGAGGTCGCGCGCGGCGCGCTCGAGATTGACCTGGTTTTCGCCCATCTGGCTGTAGATGATGGCAAAGCAGAGCGGCAGGTTGATCACGACATGGCCGACACCAGCGGCGATAAGCGATTTCGGGACCCCCGCGGCGTTGAACAGGATCAGGATGCCCATCCCGATGATCAGATAACTGACGGTAAGCGGCAAGGTGATCAACCCGCGCAGCAGCGCGGCGCGCGGCAGGTGATGGCGCGCAAAACCCCAGGCGGCGAGAAAGCCAAGTGCCACTGCCAGCGCCGACGATATCAATGCGACCAGAACCGAATTGACCAGCGCCGAGGTCAAACGTGTGTCGCCGAGCACAGCCTCGTACCAGCGCAGCGACGGGCCCGTGAAGGGCGGGATCGGGAATGATGTCGCCTGCAGCGAAAACAGCACCAGTACGAATACGGGCAGGAAGATGAAGGCGTAGACAGCAATCCCGTAGCCAGCGACCAGCAACCTGCCCAGCACCCGCATGGCTCAGCTCCGCTCCAGCTTGAGCCAGCGGGCGCAGAACAGGTAGGCGATGGTGACGACCACCATCAGAATGATGGCGAGTGCCGACGCCAGCGGAAAATCGCCGCGTCGGCCGATCTGCATCATGATCAGCTGCGGCATCAGGAGTTCGTTATTGCCGCCGAGAATCTGTGGCGTGATGTAGTCGCCGATGCACAAAACGAAGGTCAGGAAGGCCCCGACCATGATGCCTGGCAGTGTCAGGGGGAGGATCACGTGCAGGAACGTCCTGAACGGTCCGGCGCCGAGATCGGCGGCGGCCTTGCGGTAGCTTGGCGAAAGCTGCTTGAGGTTGGCGAAAATGGTCAGCGTCAGAAGCATGACGAAGAAATGGACGAAGCCGATGACGGTGGCAGCGCGGCTGTTGGCCAGCTGGATGGGGTCGGAAAGCAGGCCCGAGCCAGTCAGTGCCTTGTTGACCACCCCGTTCTCCGAGAGCACCAGAAGCCAACTGTAGGAGCGCACCACATAAGATGTCCAGAACGGCAGCACGGCGAGCATCAGCGCCAGCCGTTGCAGGCGCGCCGGCACCACCTCGGCGAGGATCCAGGCGAAGGGATAGGCCAGCAGCACCGAGATCAGCGTAACGGTCAGGGTCACCTCAAGCGAGTTGACCATGGCTCGCCAGTAGCTCGGATTGTCGAAGAACTGGCGATAATTATCGAAAGTCGCGGCACCGTCGCCGTTATGCTGCATGAAGCTCAGCACACCCATGGCGATGAACGGCAGCACGAAGAAGCAGACCGTCCAAAGCAGTGCCGGCGCTACCAATGCCCAGCCTGGCGCCCGACTGGGTAGGCTTGCGGATGAGGCGTTCACAGACCCTGTTTATTGCGCTTGCAGCATCTCTGTCCAGACGTCCTGCATCTTCTTGTCGAGATCGGCGTCCGGTGCCGGATAGCTCTGCGCGCGCGCCAGGAAGGCGGGCTGCTCATCGAAGCGCAGCGCCTTCTTCTCGTCATCGGAGAGCGCCGCCTTTGTGTTGGCCGGCATGCCCCAGTAGCAGGAGGAAGTGGCGAGCCGCGCCTGGCCCTCAGGGCTCATTACATACTGGATGAATTTCAGCGCCATCTCCTTGTTCTGGGAGTCGGCGAACATGGCCAGCGACTGCGACCATAGAACGGCGCCCTCTTCGGGGATCGAGAAGTCGAGCGCAGGGTTCTCCTTGGCAAGCCCCGCCGTCACCCATTCGCCGCCGCCGACCAGAATGTCGACCTCGCCTGTGGCAAGCGCCGTCTGGCTGGCGGTGACCTCGCCAACCAGCTTCGCGTTGGCCTTCATTTTCAGCAGCACGTCCCTGATCGCGGGCAGATCGGCCTCGGTCAGATCGGCAGTCTTCTTGCCGATCGACATCGCCGCCATCCCCATAATGGGCAGATAGTAATCGTAGATGGCGATGCGGCCCTTGTATTTGTCGCCTGTCAGCGCCGCCATCGATTGCATGTCGGCCGGATCGACCTTGGTGTTGTTGAAGCCGATCGTGTTGTAGCCGAACTTTTCGGTGATGCCGTAGCGCTTGCCGTCGACGACGGTCGAGTCATCCATCTTCACTTCGGCAAACAGGTCGGCGAACGGCAGCTTGTCTTCCGGCAGCGGCTCGAACAGACCCTTTTCCACGCCGCGCGGAATATCGATGGAATCGATCACCATGACGTCCCAGTCGCCGGGTTGCGACTGCTCGACGAGGGCCAGACCTGCGCCGGTCCCCTCGAATTCCTTGATGTTGACCTTGATGCCGTTGGCTTCCTCGAAGGGTTGCAACAGCGAAGGGTCGGCATGATCGCACCAGATCAGCGCGTTGAGATCCTTCGCCAGAGCCGGCGATGCGCAAAGCAGGGCAATGGCGGCGGAACCGAGCCCGGCGGCGCGGCAAATACCCTTCAGGGCAGAAAGCTTCTTCATGGTGATCTCCCGTGTTCCCTTTGCCTTTTTGGCCATTGAGAAAAAACTGAACCAATTCCAAACTTGAGTCAATTCGGTTTTCGAGGCACTGTCGGCGATCATGGCTGGACTTCGTGCGAAACACCGGGCGGATCGGCACCGCCGCATTCTCGAGGCGGCAGCAGACCTGTTTCGCGAGGCGGGCTATGACGGAGCCAAGATCGAGGCGATCGCAGCCGAGGCCGAGGTGTCTGTCGGCACCATCTACAATTACTACCGCAACAAGGGCGACATCCTTGTCGCCATCGTCTCGATGGAGGTCAACGAGGTTCTGAATGCCGGGCGAGGTGTGGTCGCGACGCCACCTGCCAATGTCAGCGATGCCATCGATACGCTGCTTGGCATCTACATGGAACACTCGCTGATTTATCTCAGCAAGGCGATGTGGCGGCAGGCGATGGCGACCTCCACGCAGCAGCCCGATAGCCCGTTTGGCCAGACCTATTCGGCGCTCGACCGGGCGCTGGTCGACCAGACCTGCGACCTTGTCGACAGGCTGAAGCGGCTCGGGCTGGTTCGTATCGATGCCGATACGCGCGCTTCCGGCGAAATCATCTTCAACAACATGAACATGATGTTCATGGAGTTCGTGAAGCAGGATACCATGGCGATCGCCGATCTGCGGGCCGCCGTTCGCCGACAAAACAAGGTGCTGGTCGGCGCCATCGCCATGCCGGTCAAGCGCTGACCGTTGGCGGCCTGCGTTCCATCAGGATCGTCGGTCCGCCGTGATAGACAGTTTTCAACACTTCGCGATATCCGCATTTTTCGGCGACCCTGAGCGAGGCGGCGTTTTGCGGATCGACGATGCAGACCGTCTTTCCGGCAAGATTGGCGTCGCTCCAGGCGACGATGCGGCCAACAACTTCAGAGGCCAGCCCGATTCCCTGAAATTCTGCGGCAATCGCCCAGCCGGCTTCCGGAATGCCTTCGATGGATGGCTCGAAGTCGCGCTTCAGGTCATGAAGCCCGGCTTCGCCGGCGAGTTTCCCGCTTTGCCTGTCCTGGATCGCCCAGAAGCCGAATCCGAGCATCGACCACATGCCGGCGTGCCGCAGGAGCCGGAGCCAGGAGTCTTCCCTGCTGCGCGCCCGACCGCCGATGAAGCGCGTCACCTGCAGGTCGGCCCACATTCTGGCATAGGCGTCGAAATCGTCCAGCCTGTGGGGTCGCAGGATGACCCTCTCGGTCTCGATCACCGGAGCCTGCACAGGAGGGTTTTTGCTCGATAGGTCTCGCGTCGTCATGGCGGCTATTGCGGGTCTTGGGGAACGATTTCGGGAACAGGCGCGATTTCGACCAACGGTGCAGGAATGGCACTGGTCTTTACCGCAGCCTTGCAGATGTCGGCGATGACGCAGTGCTCGCACTCCGGCCGGCGTGCCTTGCACACATAGCGGCCGTGCAGGATGAGCCAGTGATGGGCATGGCGCATGTACTTGTCGGGGATGATCCGCACCAGCCCCGCTTCGACCTGCTCCGGCGTTTTGCCCGGCGCCAGGCCAAGGCGATTGCCAATGCGGAAAATATGCGTGTCCACCGCCATGGTCGGCTGGGCGAATGCCATGTTCAGCACGACATTGGCGGTCTTGCGACCGACGCCAGGCA
>JBBSOT010000059.1:0-19082 GCA_038259455.1 Hyphomicrobiales bacterium
AGAAGCGGCCGAGGTCGCCGCTCGCCCATAATGCGCGCCAGTCGACCCTGTTCAGTGGCGGTTTCTCCATACGATCATGCGATAGTGCGGGCTGGCCGCAGCAGCAAGAAAAACAGATGGTGCCAAGGAAAAAGTCCGGAAGCGAGAGGCCCCCGGACTTTCAATCAGAAACGGAAATGGCGGCTGGTGCTAGTTCGATGAACTGCGCAACTGGAACTGGGTGACGCCGACCGCAAGATTGACGCCCGTCTGTGTTTGCAGGCTGAGCGGCTGCAGCGTGAAGTTGGTATCCGTACCGCCCACCAGAAGGTTGGCACCGCCACCGATAACGGCCGAAGCCTCGGCGCTTGCTCCGACGTAGTCACCCGCCAGAGCGCCGGGAGCGTAAATGTTGCTGCTTGGTGCCAGCACCAGCCAACTCATCGAAGTTTCTTCCGTCACTCCGATGTCCAGCCCGTACTTGTTCACCGCACCGAAATAGGGCTCGGGCGCAAAGGTCTTGTCGGCTGGATCGAAGCTGCACTTCATATCCTTGGAGGACCCCAGGATGAGACCAACGCCCCCTTCGATCTGGCAGTCAAGGACGCCTAGTTCGATGCCGGGCTGTTGGGCTTGTGCGGATGTCGCAGTAGCGATGATGGCCAATGCCCCGAATAAAAAGTTTCTCATGTCGATCATCTCCCTAATCGTGGCGAGGGGCGGCACGAAAGATGCGCCCCTGCCATGTCGCTCACTTGAGCGATGAAATTAGCTCCAGCGACGTCACTGCCACTGCCAGATTGAGTCCTGTCTGTGCCTGGACGCTGAGTGGCTGGAGCGTGAAACCGTTGCGGAAGCCACCGGCCAGCAGGTTCGCGCCGCCGCCCGTTACGATGCTTGCCTCGGCATTGACACCAAAATAGCTGCCGGCTAGCTGACCATCTTCGTAGCTGCGGCTCACGGCAAGCACTGCCCACTGAAGGCTGCCCTGATGCGTGACGCCTAGGTCGACGCCAAGCTTCGAAACGACGCCCGTGTAACGTTCCCGGGCACCACCACGCGATGATTTGAACGTGCAGTCTAGGCCCTTGTTCGACGCGATCACGTAGCCGGTGCCGCCCTCGATTTCGCACGACAGCACGCCGAGCTTCACACCCGATGCGCTGGCCGGAGCGGCCATAACGGTCGTCAGGAGAACTGCAGCGACAGCAAATTTCTTGATCATGTAATAATCCCTCATTGGAATGAAAGTGAACAACGCCGTTCGGGCGGCAGTGTTCCACGCAAACTGCGGCGGATCGGTGGCGCGCTTCGGCCAAGGGCATGGTTTGGAAGGGCTGAACGGTTCTCAAGTCTGACGGCGTGACAGTCTGCCGTCAGCCGCGTGTCCGCTCGAGACCGTCCTTGGCCGGCTGGTAGTTGGGATCAAGCTGCGCGGCTCTCGCATAAGATTTCGCAGCCCGCGCCTTGTCGCCGCGGCGCTCATATATCAGGGCTTGGTTTGCCCAGCTCTCGGCGATCCTGTCGTCCAGCTTGATCGCCATATTGAAGTCGGCGAAAGCGTTCTCCTCGTCATTGGTGGCGATGTAGGAGAGGCCACGGCCATTATAGGGCTCGGGAGAATCGGGTGACAGCGAGATCGACGTCGAGAAGTCCTCGATGGCGAAGGCGTGCTGCCCCTGGCTCTGATAAATCAGACCGCGATTGTGATAGGCGCGGGCGTCTGTCGTGTCGAGCTGGATGGCTTTCTGGAAATCATTGAAAGCACGAGTCGTGTCGCCTGCCTTGCGGTAGAGATTGCCGCGACCGATATAGGCCGTGTCGTAGTTCGCGTTGATCTGGATGGCGCGATCGTAGTCTGCCAGTGCCTGCTGCTGGTTACCGAGAAAGCGATGGATGAGCGCCCGGTTTGCATAAGCCTGATAGAAGTTCGGGCGCAGCCGGATCGCAGTGTCGAAATCCTTGAGCGCGTCGTTGTACTTGCCACCGCGGCCATAGGCAGAGCCTCGAACGTTATAGGCTTCCGGGTCCTGCGGATTGCGGGTGATCACCGACGTCAGTGATGAAATATTCTGTTCCGACCCCTGGGCCGTATCAATCGTTGCGAGTTCGCCCGTGGGTCCGGTCTGGCAGGAAGCGAGTCCCAGTCCCGCTGCGATGACCGCCGCCATCATTGCGCCGCTCCGCATGGTGAGCCTGCGGTCGCCAATGGCTGCTGTCATTGCTGAACTACCCCTGCACTTGCAACGTCTGGACTTTCGGCCCGCGTTCCCCCGAGCGCGGCGAAAAAACGAAAGGTGGCGGCGATTCGCATCGCCCCACCTCGTGTCGTATTACCGGAAAAAGACGAAAGATAGGCGAAGATTATCGCGCCGGCCGCCCTGCGCCAGAACCGGCGGCTACCGGACGCGGCGTCATCGGAAGCAAGCCTTCGCGCTGAAGACGCTTGCGCGCCAGCTTGCGGGCACGACGGACAGCCTCGGCCTTTTCACGGGCCCGCTTCTCCGAAGGCTTTTCGTAGTGGTCACGCATCTTCATTTCGCGGAAAATGCCTTCGCGCTGCATTTTCTTTTTCAGCGCACGAAGCGCCTGATCAACATTGTTGTCGCGGACGAGTACCTGCACGGGCGTTCCTGTCTCTCGAATATCCAGAACCAAAGGTTTGGCGCACAACCAAAGCCTCCGCAGCGGCAACCGCCACGAATTGCGGCGGCACTTAGCAGAATCAAGACTGGTTGTCGAGGCAAAGAATCAGCGGTGGTGCGTCCGCATCGTATTTTGATCGACATTGCCGCGCGTCTTGTGTAACCGGCCCGCTCCAACTGCTTCGGCGCGATCTCTCGATATTTGGGAAATACCATGCCCCCGGCCTTCGGTGGAATTGACTTTGGCACATCGAATTCGACCGTCGGCTTCATGGCGGATGGTCGTCCGGCTCTTGTTACCCTCGAAGCCGACAATGTGACGCTTCCGAGTGCTGTTTTCTTCAATTTCGAGGATAACCGGACCTATTTCGGACGCAAGGCGATCGGTGATTACACCGATCATGCAGAGGGGCGGCTTTTGCGCGCCCTGAAGAGCGTGCTCGGCTCCTCGCTGATCCATGAAAAGACGCGTATCAAGTCCCGCTCGGTAGCTTTTTCGGATATCATCGGTGAGTTCATCGGTTTTCTGAAGACACGACTCGACGAGAAGGTGGGCGATACGGTCGAAAGTGTCGTGCTCGGTCGGCCTGTCTACTTTGTCGATGACGATCGTGTTGCGGACGCTGCGGCCCAGGGTGAGCTCGAGAAGGCTGCGCGCAGGCAGGGGTTCAGACATATCGAATTCCAGTATGAGCCGATTGCTGCCGCTCTCGACTACGAGCAGTCTGTAGGGGCCGAGGAACTGGCTCTGATCGTCGACATCGGGGGTGGGACGTCGGATTTTTCCATCGTCCGCGTTTCGCCGGAACGCCGTGATGCGTTTGATCGCAAAGAAGACATTCTTGCCAATGCCGGGGTGCATGTAGGCGGCACGGATTTCGACAGGTTGCTGTCGATGGCCAGCGTCATGCGCGCTTTGGGCTATTTGACGCCGACCAAGGACGGCAAGCGCAATTTGCCAGCCGGCTATTACGTTGACCTCGCCACCTGGCAGCGCATCAATCTTCTCTATACCCCGAAGGCGATGACTGAACTGAGGCAGTTGCGGTATGAAGCAGCCAAGCCGAAGCTCGTCGAACGCATGATCGACATTGTTGCCCATCGTCAGGGCCACGCGCTGGCCGGAGGCGTCGAACAAGCCAAAATCGACCTGACGCAGCATCCGGAGACGGCAGTCAGATTGGCGCTGAGCGATGAAATGTTGTCTGTCGATATCATGCGCGTCGCGTTCGAAGAGGCTGTGACACAAGCAATCGATCGCGTCAGGAGCACGGTGGTTGAGATGCTCGAACAGGCTCACTTGCCTGCCTCGCGGATCGACACGATCTTCCTGACCGGAGGTTCGACTGCCGTGCCGCTGCTCAGGGCCGAAATCCTGGGACTGTTTCCCGGCGCAAAAGTCGTCGCTGGAGACATGTTCGGCAGCGTCGGGCTCGGCCTGGCGCTGGACGCCGGCCGAAAGTTTGTCGGCAATTCAAACGGCTCCTAGCGGCGCCGTGCCGTTTTCTGATAGTCCGCCAGCCGAAACTGGTCCGCAAACTAGTCCAATCTGTCCCACCAATCAGGCCAGTGCAGGTACTAAGAGCTTGGACCGACGATTTTTGATCCTGCCGGTGCAGGGAACTGGGGAATCGAATTGACCGACACAACCGTCCGCTCGCCGGCCGTTGGCGAGGGCACTGTCTTTGCCGTCATCCTGGCAGTCAGCTTCTGCCACTTCATCAACGACGTCATGCAGTCGCTCTTGTCGGCGCTCTATCCGATGCTGAAGAGCGATTTCAAACTCGAGTTCTGGCAGATCGGCCTGCTGACCATGGCCTTCATGGTGACAGCCTCTTTGCTTCAGCCGGCGATCGGCCTTTACACCGACAAGCGGCCGATGCCTTATTCACTGCCGGTCGGCATGGGCTCGTCGATGGTCGGTCTCATCCTTCTGGCCACGGCGCACAGCTATCCGATGCTTGTGCTCGGCGCCGTCTGCATTGGGCTTGGCTCGGCGATTTTTCACCCAGAATCGTCCCGCGTTGCACGGCTTGCATCGGGCGGGCGCTACGGCATGGCGCAATCGACATTCCAGGTTGGCGGCAATTTTGGCCAGGCGATGGGTCCGCTGCTCGCTGCTTTCATCGTTGTTCCCTATGGCCAGGGCAGCGTTGCCTGGTTCGCGCTGGCGGCCCTTGTTGGCATCGTCGTGCTCAGACAGGTCGGCGTCTGGTACAGCGCCCACCTCAAGACGGCGCATTTGCGCAGGCCGCCCGTCTCCCGCTTTCCCGAGCTTTCCCGCAACAAGGTGGTGACAGCACTGGTCATCCTGGCGCTGCTCACCTTTACCAAGAACGGCTATACCGCCGGCCTTTCCAGCTACTACACGTTTTATGTGATCGAGAAGTTCGACGTAACGGTGCAGCAGTCGCAGATCATGCTGTTCCTGTTTCTGGGCGCATCGGCGCTCGGCATCGTGCTTGGGGGCCTGTTCGGCGACCGCTTCGGACCCAAGACTGTCATCTGGTTCTCGATCCTTGGTGTGCTGCCTTTCACGCTGGCCCTTCCTTATGCCGACTTTGTGTGGACCAATGTGCTTGTGGTGCTGATCGGGCTGATCCTTTCATCGGCCTTTCCGGCAATCGTCGTGTTCGCTCAGGAGCTTGTGCCGGGCCGGGTTGGCATGGTTGCAGGCATCTTCTTCGGCTTCGCCTTCGGCATGGGCGGTATCGCTGCCGCGATTCTTGGCGTCGTCGCCGACAGCAAGGGCATTGAATATGTGTTCGACGTCTGCTCCTATCTGCCGCTTGTCGGGCTGCTCACCATATTCTTGCCGAGCACCGGTGCAGCGCGGACTGTTGGCTAGCTGCGCAAAGCGGCAATTGCCGTCGCAAACAAGGCAAGGGTGACACGGGCTTTTCGCTAGTGATACACCACGCCTTCCGGGCGGCCAGATCACCGTCCAGGCACTGTCAAGGCTAGGGGAAGCATGCGAAAATATTCGGTATTCGCGATTGCCCGCGAAGCGATGCGCGCCCACAAGGGTTGGGACGAGCAATGGTCCTCGCCAGAACCGCGCGCGGAATATGACGTCATTATCGTCGGCGCCGGTGGCCACGGACTGGCGACGGCCTATTATCTGGCGTCTGTGCACGGGATCACCAATGTCGCGGTCCTGGAAAAGGGCTGGCTCGGCGGCGGCAATACCGGACGAAACACCACCATCATACGCTCCAACTATCTCTACGACGAATCGGCCGGTATCTACGATCACGCCCTGAAGCTGTGGGACGGGCTTTCCCAGGAACTCAATTACAACGTCATGTATTCGGCGCGCGGCGTCATGATGCTGGCGCACAATGTGCATGATGTTCAGGTACTGAAGCGGCATGTCCACGCCAACCGGTTGAACGGTATCGACAATGAATATCTGACGCGCGAACAGGCAAAGGAGTTCTGCCCGCCGCTTAACGTGGCACGGGATGCCCGCTACCCGGTGGTCGGCGCTGCCCTGCAGCGACGCGGCGGAACGGCCCGGCACGATGCTGTTGCCTGGGGCTATGCACGCGGCGCTTCGGCACGCGGCGTTCACATCATCCAGAATTGCGAGGTCACCGGTGTCAAGCGCGCGCCGAACGGCGCGGTCACTGGCGTCGATACGACGCGCGGCTTCATTGGCGCCAAGAAGGTCGGAGTCGTTGCCGCCGGCCACTCGTCGGTCATCATGGACATGGCTGGCGTGCGCATGCCGCTCGAATCCTACCCGCTGCAGGCGTTGGTCTCGGAGCCGGTCAAGCCGGTCTTTCCCTGCGTGGTCATGTCCAACACGGTGCATGCCTACATTTCGCAGTCCGATAAGGGCGAACTGGTGATCGGCGCGGGTACCGACCAGTACATCTCCTATTCGCAAACGGGCGGGCTTCACATTCTCACCCACACGCTCGACGCCATCTGCGAGATGTTCCCGATGTTCACGCGCATGAAGATGCTGCGTTCGTGGGGTGGCATCGTCGATGTTACGCCTGATCGCTCGCCGATCCTTGCCAAGACGCCGGTGCCCGGCCTCTACGTCAATTGCGGATGGGGAACAGGCGGCTTCAAGGCAACGCCGGGCTCGGGCCATGTCTTTGCCCACACCATCGCCAATGACGAGCCGCACAAGATCAACGCGCCCTTCACGCTGGAACGCTTCCGTACGGGTCGCCTGATCGACGAGGCCGCCGCGGCGGCCGTGGCGCATTGATGCATCTGGCCGCCGCAACCATGGCGTTCGCCGCGCCGCTTGTTTTCGCGCAGGATTGGCGCGACGAGTCACTGCGCAATGTCAGCGCTTTCCCGGAGCGCCATATCAGCCGAGCAACCAGTGACCATGAATGGCCCTTCTCAGTTGATGCCGGTACGCTGAGTTGCATTTCCCTGGGCGGCAATGAGGCGGTCTTTTTCGCTGAACCGTGGCGTGAAGACGTGCCGCAGGAATTCGGCAACATGACGCTGCCGCGCATGGTAGTAGTGTCGACCAATCCCCTGGCACTGCTCGCTTCCTTCGAGGACCGCGCGCTCTATCTGCCTTTCGACACACTGGAGACACTGGTCAGGCGCCTGGCTCCGTTCGAGAAAATGGGCCTGGCCCTGTGTGACGAGGCTTCGCCCCAGCCGGACGAGCTCTGAGGAAAGAACATGCTTCTCATCCACTGCCCCTATTGCGAGGAAGAGCGCCCGGAACTCGAGTTCCGCAACGCCGGAGAGGCGCATATTGCCCGCTCGTCCAGTATCGCCGAGGAGACTTCTGAGGATTTCGAAAAGTTCTTCTTCATCCGCTCCAATCCCAAGGGCATCATCTACGAGCGCTGGCGCCATGTTCACGGCTGCGCGCGCTTCTTCAACGCCGCGCGCGACACGATTACCGACCGTTTCCTGGTCACCTACAAAGCTGGCGAGCCGAAGCCGTCCCTGCCAAAGTCAGCCAGCGGTCCCGCCGCCTACGCCAACCGTCCGCCGGACCAACTCAACGTCAAGCGGTCCAGACGCAAGCCCGCATCAAAGGGAGAGGCAAAGTGACCGCCAGCTTCCGTATTGCCAATCACGGTCGCCTGTCCTCGCGCACCGCACGCTTCACCTTTGACGGGAAGCCTTATGCCGGCATGAGCGGCGACACGCTGGCCTCGGCGCTCCTGGCCAATGGCGTGCATCTGGTCGGGCGTTCATTCAAGTACCATCGCCCGCGCGGCATATTGTCGGCCGGTGCCGAAGAACCCAACGCTCTCGTTTCCGTCGAACGCGATGCGGCCCGCAAGACGCCCAATGTGCGCGCCACGGTGCAGGAACTTTATGAGGGGCTCGCCGCCAATTCGCAAAACCGTTGGCCGTCGCTTTCCTTCGATGTCGGCGAAGTCAACGATATCGCCTCGCCGATGTTTTCGGCCGGCTTCTACTACAAGACCTTCATGTGGCCGAAGGCCGCATGGAAAAGCCTCTACGAGCCGGTCATACGCTCGGCGGCGGGTCTTGGCGTCGCGCCGGACTTGCCCGATCCCGACCATTATGCGTCCCGCTACGCGCATTGCGATGTTCTCGTGCTCGGCGGCGGCGCTGCCGGCATTGCTGCGGCTCTCGCTGCGGCCGAGACGGGCGTACGTGTCATCCTGTGCGACGAGCAGGCAGATCTGGGTGGCGCCTTGAGGTATGAATCGGGCGCCAGGGTTGAAGGTCAGGACGGCTGGTCATGGGCCCAGGAAAGCATCTCCAAGCTGTCGGCCATGGACAATGTTACCGTGCTGCCACGGACGACAGCGTTCGGCTATTACGCACAGAATTTCGTGGGGCTTGTCGAACGCGTCACCGAGCACCTCGCCGATCCTAAGAACCTGCCGCGCGAACGACTGTGGCAGGTGCGCGCCAAACGCGTGATCCTGGCTACCGGCGCCATCGAGCGTCACATGGTCTTTGCCGACAATGACAGGCCAGGTGTGATGCTGGCATCGGCTGCGCGCACCTATCTCAATCATTACGGCGTGGCGGTCGGTCGTCAGGTCGGGGTCTATACGGCAAATGATTCCGCTTATGCGGCGGCTCTTGACCTCAAGAAGGCGGGCGTCGAGATCGCAGCGATCGTCGATCTGCGCGACAATCCCGCCGGGCCGCTGGTCGACGAGGCACGCGCGCGTGGCATAGACATTCATCATGGTCGCGGCGTTGTCAGCGTCGCCGGCAAACTTCGGGTCACCTCAATGACCATCCAGCCCAAGGGCGGCGGGGCAGCGCGCACCATCCCGGTCGACGCGCTGCTGATGTCATCGGGATGGACGCCTTCGGTCCATTTGTTTTCGCAGTCACGCGGCAAGGTCGTTTTCGACGACTCGACCAAGCGCTTCCTGCCGGGCAACTATGTCCAGAATTGCGTCTCGGTTGGTGCATGCAACGGTGCCGACAATCTCGGGGCTGCGCTCGACGAGGCTTATTCTGCTGGTGCCAAAGCCGCCAAGGAAGCCGGCGCGACGCCCATCAAGGGCAGCAAGCCGAAAGTCGATGCCAGCGAAAACTTTTCCGGCGGCATGCTTGGCGCAGGCCCCGGTGCCGGAGCGGATACGACCGTCAAGGCCTTCGTTGACTTCCAGAACGATGTGACAGCCAAGGACATAAGGCTTGCCGTGCACGAGGGCATGCGGTCCATCGAGCACGTCAAGCGCTTCACCACCAATGGCATGGCGACCGACCAGGGCAAGACGTCCAACATGCACGGTCTGGCCATCGCAGCCGAAACGCTGGGCAAGGACATTCCGGAAGTCGGTCTGACCACCTTCCGAGCGCCCTACACGCCGGTCACCTTTGGCGCGATCGTCAATCATGGGCGCGGACCGCTGTTCGATCCGACGCGGCGCACGGCCATGCACGGATGGGCCGAGGCGAAGGGCGCTGTGTTCGAGGATGTCGGCCAATGGAAGCGCGCATGGTATTTTCCGCAGGCCGGGGAGGACATGCACGCTGCGGTCAACCGGGAATGCAGGACGGTACGTGAGACAGCCGGCCTGTTCGATGCCTCGACACTCGGCAAGATCGAGATTGTCGGTCCGGACGCGGCGAAATTCATGGAACTGCTATACACCAACCCATGGGAGAAGCTTGAGCCCGGCCGCTGTCGCTATGGCATCATGCTGCGCGAGGACGGCTTCATCTATGATGACGGCGTGGTCGGCCGTCTTGCCGCGGACCGCTTCCACGTCACCACCACGACCGGGGGCGCCGCCCGAGTCATGAACCACATGGAAGACTATCTCCAGACCGAATTCCCGGAACTCGATGTTTGGCTGACCTCGGTTTCCGAGCAATGGGCGGTCATCGCCGTGCAGGGACCCAATTCACGCAAGATCATCGAACCGTTGGTCGAGGGCATCGACCTGTCCGACGCGGCGATGCCGCACATGTCTGTGCGTGAAGGAACGATCTGCGGCGTGCCGACCAGGCTGTTCCGCATGTCGTTCACAGGCGAGCGCGGCTTCGAGGTCAACGTACCCGCCGATTACGGCCAGGCGGTATGGGAAGCCCTTTGGGCCGAGGGACAAAAACACGGCGCCTGCGCCTATGGTACCGAGGCGATGCACGTGTTGCGTGCCGAAAAGGGTTATATCATCGTCGGCCAGGACACTGACGGCACTGTGACGCCGAATGATGCGGGGCTCGACTGGGCAATCGGCAAGAAGAAGACCGATTTCGTTGGCGTTCGCGGCCTGACGAGGCAGGATCTGGTTGCTTCGGGCCGAAAACAGCTTGTCGGACTGAAGACCAAGGACTCTGCAAAGGTGCTGGAGGAGGGCGCGCAAATCGTCGAGAATCCGCGGCAGGCGATCCCGATGACGATGATAGGCCACGTCACCTCAAGTTATTGGTCGGAGAATTGCGGTCAGTCCATCGCGCTCGCCCTGCTTGCCGGTGGTCGAGAGCGCATGGGCGAAACGCTGTTTGTGCCGATGCCGGACGGGCCGATCGAGGTCGAAGTCTGTTCGCCGGTTTTCTTCGACGAGAAGGGAGGCCGCCTCAATGGCTAAGGCCGCAAAAACCGCCGTCGCTGTTCGATCCCCTGCGTTTGCGGGTCGCACATTCTCCGCCAATGGCGTTGAAATCGCCGTTCTTGCCCCGTCGCATCGGCTGGCGTTGCGCGCGCCGCAAAAATCGCTTGCCGCCTTGTCTAAGGCGCTTGGTGTCAGGCTGCCCGCGTCACCGAAGAGTTCGGTCACGAAAGGCAGCCGCAGTGCGCTCTGGCTCGGCCCGGACGAGTGGCTGGTCATCGACGACGGCACGGATCCGCTGGAAGACTGCGCCAAGGTGAGGGTACTCCATTCTGCAGTCGGGGTCTCACACCGTAATGTAGGTATCTCGGTCACGGGTCTTGCGGCGGCTCAAGCTCTGAATGCTGGCTGCCCGCAGGACCTGTCGCCAGCCGCCTTTCCGGTCGGCGCCTGCTCACGCACCATCCTCGGCAAGGTAGAGATATTGCTTCTGCGCACTGGCGAAGACGCCTTCCGCGTCGAATGCTGGCGATCCTTTTCGGATTACGTGCTAACCTTCCTCACGGCAGCGGCGTCCGACGTAGCCTGATCCGGAACCTCTGAAGGCTGTCGGCGTTCTCCGAGCAACTCAAATGCAAAGGTGAATCATGCCCGACACATCAAAGGGCGCAGCCCCCAATAAATCTCCGGCGGTCAAGTCGCTGGAACGCGAGAAGCAGAAGCACGCGGAGATGAACGAGGAAGAACTGGAAGAAGGTCTGGAGGACACGTTTCCGGCTAGCGATCCGGTATCTGTTACCTCCACCTCTGTTCCGGGCGCCCCAAAGGGTTCAGGAAAAAAATCAGAGTAGAAGGGAATCCCGGAAGAAGGCCTAAGCGCACGCTACGAACGGAGTCGGGCAGACCGGAACAAATCATCTCGCAGTCCGTTGGGGTCCATTCCAACTCACATATCAAGGACGAATTTGATGGCTTCAACAATTTCGAAACTGCGCGGCATTGAAAGCGATCTGGAAGATCAGGTTGCCAACCTCACCAAGGAACTTTCGGCTCTGAAAAAGTCATTATCCAAGCGTGGCAGCAACGCCTATCAGGACACCCGCGATACCGCTTCTGAAGTGTATGGCGAAATGTGGGATCGCTTCTCCGATTCCCTGCCTGAAATGCGGAAACGCGCACGTGCTGCCGAGCGGGTGGCACGCGACAATCCCGCCACCACGGCCCTTGTCGGACTGGCAGTTGTCGGGTTGGTCGCAGCACTGCTCGCACGCCGCTAAAACCATCAGCATGGCGAATTGGAAAGGTCTGCCGCACATAAGTGCGCGGCAGGCCTTCAGCCATCGTTGGCGGCGTTCAATTCTTCCGGTGGCGTACCGTCGTCTGTAATCTCCACATCAAGCGAAATTCCCGGAACGACCCGTCGCGACTTGAGCAGAGGGGCATTCTTTGCCTGCAGTCCCGCCATGCGCGGATTGGCCTTGTGGGCCGCAAAGGCTGCCTCGCTGGCATAGAGTTCACTAACCATCACCCGGTTGCCGATGGGATTGCCGTGCGTATCGGTCGGTCTGATCACTTCGAACCTCAGGCAACCCGGCTCCTCGTTTAGCGTCCGGCGCGCATGATCGCGCAGGCTGGCAATCAGCTTGGCGTCGCAGCCCTCGTTTGTCTCGTATTCCACGATCACGGTGACTTTCGGCACGTCAGTCTCCTTCGTCTATCAGCCTGGCGGCAAGACTGGTCAGCACGGGAACCAGTTCTCCATGCCTTATCCCCCTTTCAGGATTGGAGGCGTTGCCGTCAAGTGCGCGTTTGAATACTCCCTGGCAAATTGCTGCCAGCCTGAAGAAAGAGAAGGCCAGAAACGCATTCCAGCCGGCGATTTCGGCAATGCCGCGTCGTCGGCAATAGGCTGAAACGTAGGCGGCCTCCTCCGGCGCTCCGACAGAGGAGCGATCCAGCCCACCCAGTCCGCCGAGGCCTTCGAAACCGAGATCGTGCGGCAGCCGCCATTGCATGCATTGATACGCCAGGTCGGCATAGGGATGGCCGAGCGTCGACAGTTCCCAATCCAGAACGGCTACGATGTACGGCCCATCAGGCGCGAAGACGAGATTGTCCAGCCTGTAGTCGCCATGAACAAGCGTGGTCTGCCCGTCATCTGCCGGCAAATGCTGTTCCAGCCAACCGATCAGCCGGTCCATGTCGGCGATTGGCGTCGTTTCGGTGGCACGGTATTGCGCCGACCAGCGTGCAAACTGCCGTTCGAAATAGTTTCCCGAGCGGCCATGATCGGCGAGGCCTGCGGCTGCAATATCCACATCGTGCAGAACTGCCAGCGTGCGGTTCATCGCATCGTAGATTCCGGCCCTGCCGGCATTGTCGGCGATCTCGGGCAGGGCTGGATCCCAGAAGATGCGGCCTTCGACGAACTCCATGACGTAGAACATGCGGCCGATTGGCGAATCCTCGCCCGCCAGATGCAGCATTTCAGGAACCGGTACCGCCGTATTGCGCAGTGCCTTCATGACGCGGTATTCGCGGTCAACCTGATGTGCAGACTTGAGCAAAGCGCCGGGCGGCTTGGCGCGCAAGACGTAGCGGCCACTTCGGGCGCGCAGCAGGAATGTCGGGTTTGATTGACCGGAAGCGAATTTCTCGATGCTTTCGAGGCCCGAAAACCCCGAAATCTCTGCCTCGAGGTAAGGCGCCAGCACGTCCTTGTTGATAGCGTTCGGGTCGCCCATCACTCTTCTTTGGGCTGCACGAAGGTCAGCGTCAGCCAGCGCGCCGTAAGCGCGGGCTTGAGTGAGTTTTCAATTTCGATGGTCACGTCGTTGGCCATCTGGATCCAGCCAGACGGGCGTACCTTCACATCGGCGAGCTTGAAACGCGCGCGAATACGGGCCCCGGTCTTGATGGGCGCGACGAAGCGGACGCTGTCAAAGCCATGGTTGATCCCGACATCTGCTCCCTCAAGGCCAGGCAGCGTTTCGTAGGAGAAGGCAGAGAGCAGCGAGAGCGAGAGGAAGCCATGCGCGATTGTTCCGCCAAATGCCGTCTCAGCCTCGGCCCGCTTGGGATCGCAGTGAATAAACTGATGATCGTCCGTGGCATCGGCAAACTGGTCGATCATGGTCTGGGTCACGGTACGCCATGGTGACACGCCGGACTCTCGCCCGACGGAGGCTACAAGTTCGTCGAGTGTGATGGCTTTCAAGCGCTTGTTCTCCGGTTCACGATGCCTTTCAGTCCTTGAACAGCGTCAAGCCGTGCTGCACTGACTGGCCTCCATCGATCGGCAGTATGGCGCCTGTCACATAACTGCCGGCACGACCGCACAAATAGAGCGTTGCGCCTGCAATGTCATCCGGTGCGCCGATGCGGCCAAGCGGGACGCGGTCGCCAACCTTTTGAGCGCCTTCATCGGTGCCTGTTGCAAACGCCGTCATCCGGGTCTGGAATGGCCCAGGCGCGAAGGCATTGACCGTGATGGCGCGGTCGGACAGTTCGCTGGCCAGCGTGCGCGTCAAATGATGAACCGCCGCCTTGGAAGCAGCATAGGAATAGGCATCGTCGGCCAGCGGCTGCGTTCCCATGATCGAGCCAAGGTTGATGATGCGCGAGGGATCGCTCTTGCTGGCGGCCGCCGCGAGGAAGGGTACCAGCTCACGTGTCAGGTGGAAGAGCCCGGTCACGTTGACTGCGAGCACCTTGTTCCAGCCGGAGTAGGGAAACTCGGCAAACGGAGCCCCCCAGGAAGTGCCCGCATTGTTGATCAGTATGTCCAGCCGGTCCGTGCGCCGCTTTACCTCGGCGGCCAGCGCCAGAACGCCTTCCTCGCTGGCGACATCGCCTTCAAAACCTTCGGCGGCGCCGGGCGCGCCAAGCGCGTTCATTTCGGCCGCCACCTTTGCGCAGTCGGCGCCCTTGCGCGAGGCGATCATCACTCTCGCTCCTGCCCGTAAAAGCGCGGTTGCGGCCATTCGACCAATGCCGGTCGCCCCTCCGGTAACAAGGGCGGTCTTGCCGGCCACCGAAAAAAGTTCCTCGAGATAGCTCATGATGTCCGCTGTCCTTTGACGACTGGTCGCGTTGACATTGTTACCGGAAGTACGGTCATCCTTGCTGCGGGTAAAGTGCCTGGGGTCAGGAGCACATGGAGAAATCGCAATGTCCGACATGATGCTGGGGATGACGGAGCGGCTCAAGCCGATCCACGGGCGCGTGCAAAGCATGGTGCGCGACGAGATCATGCCGCTTGACCATGAGTTCCTCGCCGAGGTCGGGAAGGAGGGCGACCGTTTCGCCTATACGGCCCGTCAGACCGAGATTCTCGAAGGTCTCAAGACCAAGGCTCGCGAACGCGGCCTGTGGAATTTCTGGCTCACCGGATCGGATCGCGGCTATGGCCTGTCGACCGTCGAATATGCCTATCTCGCCGAGGAAATGGGCAAGGCGCATCTCGGGGCCGAGACCTTCAACTGCTCGGCCCCGGATACCGGCAATATGGAGGTGTTGGAACGCTACGCTTCGCCCGAGCATCGCGAGCAATGGCTGGCGCCGTTGCTCGAGGGGAAAATCCGCTCGGCCTATCTGATGACCGAGCCCGACGTTGCTTCGTCGGACGCCACCAACATTTCGATGCGCTGTGAGGCGGACGGCGATGATTACGTCCTCGACGGCGAGAAATGGTGGTCGTCGGGAGCTGGCGACCCGCGTTGCGCCATATACATCGTCATGGTCAGGACCGATCCGGATGCACCGAAGCACCAACAGCATTCGATGATACTGGTGCCATCTGACACGAAAGGCATCACCAAGCTGCGCGCCATGGAAGTCTATGGCGATGACGACGCACCGCACGGCCACATGCACCTGAAGTTCGATGACGTCAGGGTCCCAAAGGGAAATCTGATTCTCGGCGAGGGCCGGGGCTTCGAGGTTGCCCAGGGAAGGCTCGGGCCAGGCCGCATTCATCATTGCATGCGCGCCATCGGCCAGGCCGAGATGGCGCTGGAGCTTATGTGCCAAAGATCGCTGCGGCGGGAGGCGTTCGGCAGTAGGCTGGCGGCGCTCGGGGCGAATTTCGATATCATCGCGGAGTGCCGAATGGAGATCGAGCAGGCGCGGCTGCTATGCCTCAAGGCGGCTTGGATGATGGATCAGGGAGACCCCCGCGCTGCGGCACCCTGGATCAGCCAGATCAAGGTGGTGGCGCCGCGCGTCGCCTTGAAGGTCACTGATGAAGCGGTCCAGATGTTCGGCGCCCAGGGCATTAGCCAGGACACTCCACTGGCCCGCTCCTGGACCCATCTCAGGACGCTCCGGCTGGTCGACGGTCCGGACGCTGTCCATCGCCGTCAGGTAGCCAGGAGCGAACTCAGGAAGTATACGCAGGAAAAGATCTGACGGAGCCGCCTGTCCATGCGGGCAGGCTCGATTGCAGAACCGGCAAGACGGCATCCGTTACTGGCGAAAGAGTATTACGATGAAACTTCCCGACCACATGCAGGCTCTGGTCCTGAACGACGATGGATTCGCAACCGTCAAGTCCGGCAGCGTGCTCGAAGCCCTTGCACCCTATGTGACCCTGAAGCGGCTCGGCATCCCGACTCCGAGGCCGACGCAGGTGCTGGTCAAGGTGTCGCTTGCTTCGATCAACCCGTCCGACGTGATGTTCATCAAAGGTCAGTACGGTCAGGCGCGCGCCAAAGGGCAGCCCGCTGGCTTCGAGGGCGTCGGTACCGTTGTTGCGACGGGAGATGATCCGGGTGCCGCTGCGCTCGCCGGCAAACGCATCGCGTTCGCTACCGGGCAGTCAGGCTGGGGTTCATGGGCCGAATATGCCGTGGCAGAGGCCGGCGCCTGTATCCCGCTGATCGACGGCGTGCGCGACGAGGACGGAGCAGCGCTCATCGTCAATCCGCTCACCGCGCTCGCCATGTTTGGTATCGTTCGCGAAGAGGGCGAAAAGGCATTCGTGATGACGGCCGGCGCCAGCCAGCTTGCAAAGCTGATCCTCGAATTGGCCAAGGACGAGGGATTCCGCCCGATAGTGACGGTGCGCCGCGAAGACCAGGTCGAGGGGCTCAAGCGGGCGGGTGCGGCGCATGTCCTGAATGCCACTGCCGACGGCTTCCACGAGAAGCTGCGCGAGGTCATGAAGGCAGAAAAGCCGCGCATATTCCTTGACGCGGTGACCGGCGCGCTGGCTTCGGACATCTTTGCATCCATGCCGCGCGGCGCGCGCTGGATCGTTTACGGGCGGATGGACATGGCCGACACGCTGATTCCCGAGCCAGGGCAACTCATCTTCATGCAGAAGCGTATCGAGGGCTTCTGGCTGAGCGAATGGATGCGCAAGGCAGGAGAGCGTCGGGTCAAGGCGGTCATTGAGGCGCAGACGCGTTTTGCTGACGGGCGCTGGGCAACCGACGTCACCGCCGTGGTGCCCCTGGCGAACGCCATGGAGCGGGTGCCGTTAGAATTGGCCAAGCCGAACGGCAAGGTCTTCATCAAGCCGTAGCCCTATTCAGCAGGTTGTATCCGGCTTCCCTTGGCTTCGCCCAGTTCCTGCTTCAGGCGCGCCTCGTCCTGTGCGTGAGGGGTGACAAAACGTCCAAGCAGCAGATAGGCAACCGGCGTCAGGAACAGCGTCGACAACGTGGCCAGGCCAAGCCCGCCGACGATCACCCAGCCGAGCGCGATCCGTGCCTCAGCACCAGCGCCTGATGCCAGCACCAGCGGCAAGCCGCCGAGCACGGTACAGATCATGGTCATCATCACTGGGCGCAACCGGATGTTGGAAGCCTGCTCGATCGACTCGCGTACGCTCATGCCACGGTCGCGCAACTGGTTGGCGAATTCGACGATCAGGATGCCGTTCTTGGCCATGATGCCGACCAGCATCACCAGACCGATCTGGCTGTAGGCATTGAGGCTGGTGCCGGTAAGGATAAGCGCAAAGATTGCGCAGGCCAGGCCAAGCGGCACTGTTGCCATGATGATGATTGCGCTGACAAAGCTTTCGAACTGGGCGGCAAGCACCAGAAGGATGATGACCAGTGCGAAGGCGAATATAGTCAACATGCTGGAGTTGCTTTCGCCCAGCGTCGCGGCCTCGGCCATGGGTTCGACACGGCTGCCGGGCGGCAGCAACGGGGCTGCAATCTCTTGTGCCCTTGTCAATGCATCGCCAAGCGCGAACCCCGGAGCCAGACTTGATGTGATGGCAACCGAGCGCAATTGTTGCTCGCGGGCAAGAGATGGCGGCACAGCCTGTTCGGTCAGCGATGCAATGGTCGACAGCGGCACGAAGCGGTTGTCCGACGTTTTCAGGAAAATGTTCTCCAGATCGGTCGGATCGTTGATCGGGTTGGTTGTCGATACCAGTTTGACCGCATAGCTGCGGTCAGCGAGGAAAACTTCGTCGATCTCACGCCCGTCAAGCATCGCCTGGACCGCCTCTGACAGGCCGATGATGTCGATGCCGAGGTCGGAGGCGCGTTCGCGGTCGACCTTGACCGAAAGCTGAGGCTGCGTCGCGTCGGTCGATAGTCGGGCCTGCTGAAAACGGGGATCCTTTTCCATCTCCGACACGATTGCGGTCGCAGCAGCACCCAGATCGGCATAGCTGTTGGAACCGACGATGGCGAACTGCAAGCCGTTGCCAGCGCCTCTAATGCCCAGGCTGTTGGGCGAAATGGGAAAGGCGCGTACCCCAGGCACCTCGGTCAGATAGTCGCTGATGTCGGCAGCAATCTCTTGCTGGCTTCTGGTGCGTTCACCCCATGGAGCAAGCGACATGACCATGAAGCCGCTGTTGACGTTACCGCCAGTGCCGGCGGCAGAAAAGGTACTCTCTATTTCACCGGAATCGCGCAGCGGCTGGATCAACTGCTCGATACGGCGCATCTGCTGCGCCGTGTAGTCGAGGCTGACCCCCTGTGGCGCGGAAATCCGCAGCATGGCGCGCGCCCGATCTTCTGTCGGCGTCAGTTCCTGACGGATCATGCCGAACGAGCCATAGGCAGCCGCGGCGAATAGCACCGACACGATGATCACCACCATCGGAGCATCAAGACACGCGTGCAGGCAGCGGCGGTAGAGGGCCGACAGCATGCCGCCAATGCGCCCCATCAATCCGGTGCGCTTCTCTCCCGCGTGTGACGTCAGCATGCGCGATGCCAGCATTGGGCAAAGCGAAAGCGCCACGATGGATGAAAGAAGAACCGCCATGGCCAAGACAAAGCCGAATTCGCGAAACAGGCCGCCTGTCTGGCCGGGTAGGAACGACAGCGGTACGAAGACTGCGGCGAGCGTTGCCGTTGTCGCGATAACAGCGAAGAACACTTCCTTCGTGCCAAGCACGGCTGCAGCCCGCGGCCCCATTCCTTCGTTGCGCCGGCGCACGATGTTTTCAAGCACCACGATGGCGTCGTCGACGACGATTCCTGTCGCCAGAACCAGCGCC
>JBBSOT010000060.1:0-19052 GCA_038259455.1 Hyphomicrobiales bacterium
ATCGCGCTTGCCGTTTTCGAGATTGAGAACTACGCCCACGAAAAACTCCCGTCGCTATTCCGCGCACGGCGGAACATCCACCTGAAGCTGATTCTAGGGCGACAGGTATGGGGTCGGCAAGGGGCGAATTGGCGCGGTGTCGCCAGGCTATGCCTTTGCGACATTTACAATGGCATCGCGACCTGCAATTTTCATTGTATGAAAGAGCTCATCAGGACCAACGATGCGGTCGTCATTTCCTTCGTGGAATCATTGCTCAAAGACGCAGGGATTGGCTGTTTCGTAGCCGATCAGAACATGAGCGTGCTCGACGGCTCGATCGGTGTGCTGCCGCGCAGAGTGATGGTTGTCGATGAAGACATCGATGCGGCGCGGCGTATTCTGGTCGATGCCGGTATCGCAGACGAGATGCGTGAAGGCTGAGACAATTGCCAGCTGACGCCGGAGACATGGCCGTGACGCAGGCTCCGGACTATACGCAAGACGCCTTTCATCGCGGTCGCTTCTGGCTGGTGCAGCCCCGCAAAACCGGCCATCGAGCCGGTGCAGACGCATTGATCCTTGCAGCTGCCGTGCCCAGTGACTTTGCCGGCAGACTGGCCGATTTCGGGGCCGGAACGGGGGCAGCAT
This sequence comes from Hyphomicrobiales bacterium, assembly GCA_038259455.1. GTDB lineage: Bacteria > Pseudomonadota > Alphaproteobacteria > Rhizobiales > Rhizobiaceae > CAMYMG01. The sequence goes on from JBBSOT010000060.1 coordinate 631, forward strand.
CCATGGCCGTCCTTTCGCGCTGTGAAAAGGCGCAAGCCGTGCTGGTGGAGAGCGCACCCGAAATGGCGCGGTTTGCGGAAATGACGCTTGCCCATCCGCACAATGCCGGCCTTTCCAACAGGGCCTCTGTCCTGGTTGCAGATGTAACCCTGGCCGGAGAGGGCCGCGAGCGGGCCGGCCTGGTTCGCAACACTTTCGATTTCGTGATCATGAACCCGCCCTTCAACGCGGCCAGCGACCGCGCCTCGCCCGACATGATGAGGCAGAAAGCGCATGTCATGACGGACGGCATGTTCGAGAGCTGGATCAGGAGCGCTGCGGCTGTCGTGAAACCGAGCGGTCGTATCGCCATCATCGCGCGGCCCCAGTCTCTCGGCATGATCCTGGCTGCCATGGAGGGGCGCTTTGGCGGCGCCGAGATCGTAGCGGTGCACGCGCGCGCGCAAGCGGCGGCGATACGGATCGTGGTGCGCGCAAAGCGCGGCACGCGCGCACAGATTTCCGTGATGCCGCCCCTCGTCCTGCATGAAGGCCCGGGCAACGGGTTTTCGACCCGGGCCGAGGCGATTTATGCGGGAACGGCGTCGCTTCTGGAAGGGTGAGCTGACTGGCCGGCATTGCGCGCGGCCGGCGAATGCCTACATGCAGCCTGAAGACATTCGCCTTTCAGCGAGACCGGAGAAACATTCGTGAGACGATTCCTAAATCGCCTGCTGCCCAGATCGATGCGTTCCAAGGCGGCGGTAATCCCGGTTGTACGGCTTCATGGGACAATCATGTCGGGTGGCGGGCAGTTTCGCCCGAGCCTCTCGCTCGCCTCGACCGCCGGCCTGCTGGACAAGGCATTCGCTGTGGATGGGCCGGCCATTGCCATCTCGGTCAATTCGCCGGGCGGTTCGCCGGTTCAGTCGCGTCTGATCTACAAGCGGATCCGCGACCTGGCAGCGGAAAAGAACAAGCAGGTGCTGGTTTTCGTGGAAGATGTGGCGGCGTCCGGCGGTTACATGATTGCTATTGCGGGCGATGAGATCATCGCCGACCCCTCTTCAATCGTGGGATCGATTGGTGTGGTTTCAGCGTCCTTCGGCTTTACCGAAATGATGAAGAAAATCGGCGTTGAACGCCGGGTCTATACAGCAGGCAAGAACAAGGCGGTGCTGGACCCGTTCAAGCCCGAGAAGAAGGAAGACATCGACCGGCTGAAGAAACTGCAGCTCGAGGTGCACGAGACCTTTATCGACATGGTCAAGGAAAGGAGGGGCGCCAAGCTCGCAGACGATCCGGACCTTTTCACCGGTCTGTTCTGGACCGGCAAGAAGGCCGTCGAGCTGGGTCTTGTGGACAGCCTGGGCGACATGCGCCAGATTTTGCGGGACAAGTATGGGCCAAAGACGCAGCTGAAGCTGATCACGGCGCCGCGCGGCCTATTTGGCCGCAGGCTCGGCCTGTTCGGCACAGACATGGCCGAGGCGGCCGCGCAAGGATTGCTGGATGCCGGCGAAAGGCGTGCGCTTTGGGCACGGTTCGGCCTTTGAAATAATCCGGGAAGACGGTTATGATACCGACCTGACCGGCATTTCCGGCCAACCCCCACTCAGGGAGGAGTACGATGATGCCGCTAATCTTCTTCGCAGCCGTAGGGATTGCCGCCTATGTCGGTTATCGCTCCCTCGTGAAGGAGGCCGAACGGGTAACCGCCAAGGTGCGCCGCGCAGAAAAACAGGCTGCCAGCGGCGCGACAGGGACACTGGTCCAAGACCCCGAGACTGGCGAATATCGCCTGGCGAAGGACTGATTGTCGGATACTCCAGACGTGCAGCCCGCGACCGATTCGACCAGTGAACTGGCGCCGGCCAAGATCAATCTCGCCTTGCACGTCACCGGTCGGCGCGACGACGGCTACCATCTGCTCGATAGTCTGGTGGTGTTCACGCGTTTCGGCGACCGCATCTCGACCCAGGCAGCCGATGAAGACCGTTTCGAGGTAGCGGGACGCTTCGCGTCAGATCTTCCGCTGGACGGCGGCAATCTGGTCCTTCGGGCGCGCGATGCGCTTCGCGCGCATTGCGGTGCGCAGCGGACGCCGCCTGTCGCCATCTCGCTGGAAAAAAACCTGCCGGTGGCGTCGGGCATTGGCGGAGGCTCGAGCGATGCCGCGGCGACCCTGCGCAGTCTTTCCCGGCTGTGGTCACTTGATCTCGAACAATCCGAACTTGCACGGATCGGCGGGCAGCTGGGCGCCGACCTACCGATGTGCCTCGTCGCCAAACCGCTCGTTGCGCGCGGTATCGGTGATGAACTGTCGATGATCGCTGGTTTCCCGTCACTCGGCCTCGTGTTGGTTAACCCAGGGGTCGCAGTGGAAACGCCCAAAGTGTTTGCAGCGCTCGACAACGCCTGGAACGACAGGCTCCCTCAACTGCCCGCGCCTTTCGATTTTCACAGCCTGCGCAATTGGCTGGAGATCAGCCGCAATGACTTGGCGGCGCCGGCACAGGCGCTTGAACCGGCCATCAATGCGGCGTTGGCGGCGCTCAGGAAGGCCGATGCCGGTTTCGGGCGCATGTCCGGCTCCGGCGCGACCTGCTTCGGGCTCTACGAAACAGGCAATGTGGCGAAGCGTGCGGCGGCAGAGATCCGCAAGCGACACCCGCACTGGTTTGTCGCTGCCACGCGCAGCATCCCCTCGGAGGAAGCATGAGGCGCCTCGACGAGAGCCGGACTTTCATCCCGGTCGGAATTGCCGTTCTGACGATCTCGGATACGCGCAGCCTTGCCGACGACAAGTCCGGCCAGACGCTGGCCGACCGGATCGTCGAGGCAGGCCATGTGCTGGCGGCGCGCAGTATCGTGACAGATGACGTGGACAAGATTCGCGAGACGGTGCTTGGCTGGTCGAAAGACAAGGCCGTTGATGTGGTGATCACCACAGGCGGGACCGGCTTTACCGGGAGAGACGTAACGCCTGAGGCGCTGGAACCCATATTCGAAAAGCATATGGACGGCTTTTCAGAGGTTTTTCATCGCATTTCATACGACAAGATCGGCACCTCCACGATCCAGAGCCGTGCAACGGGCGGTGTTGTCAATGCAACCTTCGTTTTCGTGCTGCCGGGCTCGCCGGGTGCGTGCAAGGACGCCTGGGACGCCATCCTCAAGCCGCAGCTCGATTATCGCCATATGCCCTGCAATTTCGTCGAGATCATGCCGAGGCTGGACGAGCATCTGCGCCGGGGCGTGAAGACCTGACCCTAGGCGTCTTCTATGTTGATGCGACGGTAAACCGCCTGAAGCAGTGAATAGAGCGCAAAGGCGACCAGTCCTATTCCCATCGAGGCAAGCAGCGCCCAGCCGCCCGGCAGCGACTGGAGAAATTCCATTGCTTGTTGCGAATCCGGCGGCTTGCCGCCGCCGCCCGCGCGAATGGCGCGCAGCCCGAACAGGAATGCCACAACGAGAAAGACCGCGCCACGCGCAATGAGACCGGTTTTTGCGATGGGATGAATGAGGACCATCGTGCGGTGGTCTGCGACCATCTTCTCGGCATATTTCTCGCGCAGCGCCTTTGCAAAATGCGCGATTGCCACACCGACGAGCACAATTGAGATCAAACTCGATGACCACCGCGTGCCGACAAACCCGGCGAGCGTTTCGGCAAACCCGCCGCCTCCGCCATCATCACCTGCGGCACTTTGGAGCGACCAGACATAGAAGGCGAGTGTCAGGTAGACGACGCCGCTCACCGCAAGGCTGGCGCGGATAGCCAGGCCCTTGGCGCCAAGGCCATGGTCATCCGTATCGAACGCAGCCTGTATCAAGCGCCAGGACGCATAGAACACAAGGGCCGCCATCAGGCAGTAGGCGAGTACGCCACTGGCACCGCTTGTCAGCATCTTGCCGAGCGCATCGCGGGTACCCATCGGTCGTCCTGCACCAATTGCGGCGAGGGCCGCAAAGTATCCAATGACAAGATAGACGAGGCCGCGCGACGCGTAGCCCATTCTGGCCAGCGGCTTGAAAAGGTTTTTCGCCTGATGTTCCAACGTGTCGCCCCCGCATCCGATGGATGCAAATGCAGCAGGCTCGCTCTTGTTCCTGTGGTCGATGTCCAGGACCGGATCCTGGAAGCGCTATCGATCGCGGAAAGGGGCGCCGTAGCTGATGATGGGTAGCGGGCGGGCACCGGAGAACACCGGCACCGGGTAAGCGTGCGACAGGTCAGGAGCCGGGTAGGCAGGAACCTGGGTGTAATGGGTCCCGTAGTAGATCTGTTGACCGGTCGGAGGCACCCATGCAGGCGCCTTTCGGTAATGCGCATGGCCAGAAACATCGACATAGACGCTGACATCGGCGGGCCTGTAGCTGTCATGTGCAAATGCCGACATCGGCGGAAAAGCAGCCACCGACAATGCGGCGAGCAGGGCAAGGCGTGTCATGGCATACTCCATACTGAAACGATGCCATGGTTTACGATGCGCAGGCGTTTGTGTTCCAACCTGCTTCCGAAAACACTTAACGAAGCGCTAAGCTTCCTGACGCGCGGTTATGTTTTCACCCGGGGCGCGACACGGATTTCCGAGGTCAACCGACGCGACGCCAGGCCGCGCGCAAGGGCTTCGGCAGTGGAGGCGCGCCGGACCAGCGCAACGGCCTGACTCCGGGTGATGACCAACCCGTCGGCCAGCGCCCTGTTTCCGGAAAATACACGCGACAGGAAAGGTGCGCGGCCTATCTTTGAACGGGAGAAACGGGCCGGCATCTTCTGGCGCGATATATGGGCCACCACGCCCTCCATCCATCCCTCGACCAGCCGAGCACCGGGCTCGACCAGCAACAGCCAATCGCCCTTGGCCTGCCTTACACCGGCCGCGATGCCGCCACTGATGTAGTTGCAGCCGGCATGGTCGGCGACCTTGCCAGTCTGATCGGTGGAACCCTGGTCACAAACGATCACTTCGCGCACCACGCCCTCGATTGCCGCGCCAATCAGCGAGGCAAGCGTCTGGGCCAGTCCGTCCTCGTCGTTGCGGGTTTCAATCAACACAGAAAGCATGGCTAGCCGAATAGCCGAAACTTTGCGGTCGCGCCAGTTGCCGCCTGAATGGAGAGACAACGGAGAAAAAGTTCTTGCTTTGTTCTCATTCCAGAAATAGGAATAGTTTCATGACGACACCGATTCGACGGCCTGCCGACACGCCGCGGGAGAGAGCCAGGATGGAACAGATTGCACGCGCAGACATTGCAGCTTTTGGGACCGGAAGGGCCGAGATGGCTAATGCGATGATCGAGCAAAGCGGAATCAGGGTGAGGCCGGAGCGCAGTCGGGGGCGTGCCGCAGGCATCAATCCGAGTGGCCGGTTCGAGCCGACAAGCCGCGACGTGTTCGACGATGGCTGGAATTCTTTTGAAGACCTGCCGCCCTTCAAGACCGATGTGCAGGTTGAGAAGCCGCGCACCATCATCACCCGCAACGAATCGCCGGATATATCCTTCGACCGTTCGATCAATCCGTATCGCGGTTGCGAGCATGGCTGCGTCTATTGTTTCGCCCGTCCGACGCATAGCTATATGGGGCTGTCGGCGGGGCTGGATTTCGAATCGAAATTATTCGCCAAGCCGGATGCCGCCAAGCTGCTCGACAAGGAGCTTTCCAAGGAAGGCTATCAGGCACGCACCATCGCGATTGGCACCAATACGGACCCATACCAGCCGGTGGAAAAACAGTGGCGGATCATGCGCGAGATCCTTGAGGTTCTGGAAGCGCGCAATCACCCGGTTGGCATTGTCACCAAGTCTGCCTTGGTGACACGCGACATAGACATATTGGCACGGATGGCCGAACGCGGACTGGCCAAGGTAGCGCTGTCGGTCACCACGCTCGACCGCAAGCTGGCACGCACGATGGAACCGCGTGCCGCCACGCCAACCAAGCGTCTGGAAGCCATCCGCGCCCTGAGCGATGCCGGTATTCCCACATCTGTGATGGTTGCCCCGGTAATACCCGGGCTGACGGACCAGGAGATCGAGCGCATTCTCGATGCCGCGCGTGCTGCCGGCGCGCGCGACGCCGGTTATGTGATCTTGCGCTTGCCTCTCGAAGTCAGTCCGATCTTCAAGGACTGGCTGCTGCGCCACTATCCCGACCGCTACCGGCATGTGATGTCGCTGGTGCGCTCGATGCGCGACGGCAAGGATTATGATGCCGAATGGGGCAAGCGCATGAAGGGTACCGGGCCTTATGCCTGGCAGATCGGTAGGCGTTTCGAGATCGCGGCGCGCAGGCTTGGCTTGAACGCACAAAAGACACCGCTGAGAACCGACCTGTTCGTCGAGGCCAAAAAGAGAAACGAACAGCTCGTGCTGCTTTAGGCACCGGCCTGGCGCGAGCTGAAATCACCTTTCCACAAGATCCGTCCGGCCGTCCCCCCGGCTTTGACGGCGCCTTCCCGGCCTCGCCGCCCCGACCGGCCGGGAAGGCCTTGCGGAGAATCGGAGCCGATGCGAGCATTGCCGCACGATGGCTCTCAAGCGTTCCGATTCTCCGCCCCTGTTTGAAATGGTCGAACGGCCAGACTTCAGCTTCGAGCTGAAGGCGATCGAAGATGGCCAATGGCCAGTGGCCGGCATGGATGAAGCCGGTCGCGGGCCGCTCGCCGGGCCCGTGGTTGCCGCGGCCGTGGTGCTCGATCCCAATTGCATTCCCGAGGGCCTGGACGATTCCAAGCGGCTAACAGGCCAACAGCGCGAGACTGTCTTCTCCTCGATCCTCAAGCTGGCACTTGGCGTGTCGGTCGCCTCGCTGTGTGCCGAAGGCATCGATCGCAGCGACATTCGAAAGGCCAGCCTGGAGGCAATGCGGCGAGCATTGGCAGGGCTGCCGCTGACAGCAAAGCTGGCGCTGGCCGACGGGCGTGACGTGCCCCCCGGACTCACCTGTTCGTGCAAGGCACTGGTGAAAGGAGACCAGCGGTCACAATCAATCGCCGCCGCTTCGATCGTCGCCAAGGTGATGCGCGACCGGATGATGCAGCATTGCGGCAGGGCCGACACGCGTTATGGACTTGAAGTACACATGGGCTATGCGACGCAGCGTCACCGTGCGGCGATTGACATGCATGGGCCCTCGCCACGCCTGCACCGCCTGTCATTTGCACCGTTCAGGCTTGCCTCACCCGGAGACAGCGAGGTGGAACTAGAAATCATCCCACCCGATGCGGCTTAAACACAAAAGCCGCCTGGTTTCCCGGCAGCTTTTCTATCTGGCTTCAATATCAGTTACGCTGAAGATTGATCCAGCACATTTGAGCGGACCCAGCCGCCTGCAGGCGACTTAATTCAGCCTGGACTTCACTTCCTGCAGCGATGATTTGAATATCTCGGCGCTGGATTTCGCATCGACCTTGTCGGCCAGCAACTTACGCGCTGCCTCGACAGCGATGTCGACCGCGCTGGCGCGCACTTCAATCACGGCCTCGCGCTCTGCCTGCTCGATCTTCTGCTCGGCAAGCGCAGTCCGACGCGTGACATATTCCTCGGTCTTGCGTTGAGCGTCCTCAAGCAGCATGTCGGCTTCGCGCTTGGCTGCGGCGACGATCTCGGCCGCGTCCTTCTCCGCCTGCTTCCGCTTTTGCTGGAACTCTTCGAGAAGCTGCTTGGCCTCTTCGCGCAAGCGTTTTGCCTCGGCAAGTTCCTCGCGAATGTTGTTGGCCCGCTGATCGAGCGATTTCGATATCAGACCCGGCACCTTGTAATAGATGACCACGGCGATGAAAATCAGAAGAGCGACTGTGGCCCAAAACGTGTTGTCCATGACGCTCTCCTAGCCGCGAACCGACTTGACGGCCGCAGCAAGCGACGCCTTGTCGACCTTGTCGCCGATCAGCTGCTGCACGATGGCGGCAGACGTCTCCTCGGCGATGCCGCCGACTTCCTTCATCGCCGTTGACTTGATCTTGGCGATCTGTGCTTCCGCCTCCGCCAGCTTTTTGCCAAGGCTGGCTTCGACCTTCTTGCGTGCGGCCTCAGCTTCGGCCTTGGACGCATCCTGTGCCTCCTGGCCGATAGCATTTGCCTTTGCTTTGGCCTCTGCCAGTTCCTGCTCGTAGGCAGCAACGGCAGCGTCAGCTTCGGCCTTCATGCGGCTGGCCTCGTCGAGATCGCCGCTGATACGGGTGCTGCGATCGTCCAAGATGCTGCCGACACGCGGCAACACGACGTTTTTCAGGAACAGATAGAACAGGCCAAACGTAATGGCCAGCCAAAGGAGCTGTGACGGAAATGTCGAACCGTCGAAAGGCGGGAAAGCGCCGCCATGTCCTTCGGCCTGCTCGGTATGCGCGCCGCCCTCGACGGCATGCGTGCCATCCCCGACGGTTTCGCCATGAGCGCCACCTTCAGCCGGTGCAGTTTCCTGCGCATATCCCGGTGTCACAAACATCCAACTTCCCCTGTCCAGACGATCCGGCCGCTCCATGCGGCCGGGCGTGCCAGTGCCTGACTGCTCTTACGTGAAGAGCAGCAGCAGTGCGACGAGAAGCGAGAAGATGCCGAGAGCTTCGGTCACGGCAAAGCCGAAAATCAGGCGACCGAACTGGCCGTCGGCTGCTGACGGGTTGCGCAGGGCGCCCGACAAATAGCTACCGAAAATCGTGCCCAGACCGATGCCTGCGCCGCCCATGCCGAGGCAGGCGATGCCCGCACCGATTGCCTTTGCTGCGTCTACTTCCATTTCCAACTCCTTGTGGATCGATAGTCTTTGATAGTTGCGGTTGGCGGGAACCCGCCGGCGAAATGTCCCTAGTGACCCGGATGCAGCGCGTCGTTGAGGTACATGCAGGTAAGCACTGCGAACACATAGGCCTGCAGGAATGCGACCAGTACTTCGAGCGCGGTAATTGCGACCGTCATGGCCAGCGGAAGGATCGCCCCGGCCACGCCGAGATAACCCGCGGCGCTGAGAGAAACAACGAAACCGGCGAACACTTTCAGCGTGATGTGCCCGGCCAGCATGTTGGCAAACAGACGTACCGACAGGCTGATTGGCCGCGACAGGAACGAGATGACCTCGATCAGCACGACGAGCGGCACCAGAATGCCTGGCACGCCTTCCGGTACGAAGAGTTTGAAGAAGCCGAAGCCGTGCTTCATCAGACCGTAGACGATGACTGTACCGATCACCAAAAGCGCCAGCGCGAAGGTAACGATGATGTGGCTGGTGACGGTGAAGAAATACGGGAAGAGGCCAAGCAAATTGGCGACCAGGACGAACATGAACAGCGAGAACACAAGGGGAAAGAACTTCATCCCCTGCGAACCGGCCGCATCGCGCAACATCGAGGCGACGAACTCATATGACATCTCGGAAACCGACTGCAGTCTGCCAGGGATCAGCGAACGGCTGGATGTCGTCAAATAGAGGAACGCGGCAGCAACCGACACGGTGGCGACCATGAAGGCAGAAGAGTTGGTGAACGAAAAATCGAGCCCGCCGATTTCGATCGGAATCCATTTCGCGATCTGAAACTGATGGATTGGATCGTTGGCCAAATCGGCCCCCCTTCGGCTAGCGGCACCCGCAGGCGCGATTTATTCCTTGTCGGGCTTAGTGTCACCCTTTTCAGGGATTTTCAAACCCGCATCTGCAACCATTCCCGCAGACCGCATGACATTGAGCACACCTGCCCCAAATCCCAGCAGCAGGAAGATGATCAATCCCCAGGGCGACGTTCCCGCCAACCTGTCGATCACCCATCCAAGGCCGGCACCGACTGCAATCCCGGCGATGAATTCGCTGGAGAGCTTCAGTGCCTGTCCATATCCGGCAACTCCGCCTGATCTGGACCCTTGTGTTCCCTCTTGCCTGCCCGGCAATCTCGTTGCAAGCGATGTTTCGAGATCGCGCCGGCGGCGCTCGAGGTCGTCGTCGTCAGCGATGCCCTTGCCCTGCCTTCCCGGTCCGGAATTTCCGGTTTCGTCTGGCCTTTTTGATGCGGCCATCGCAACCTCCCTGACGGGCAGGCGGGGCACTTGCCCGTCTGTTCCAAGTCGCGCGCAACATAGTTAGGGGCCATGGCCCCGTCAAGTCAGCGGTCGCGTCAGGATTCCAGGTATTTATTGCAATTAAATCAGCCACTTGGGAAGGTGCGACATAGTGCCCGGCCCATTCACGAACGTCCGCAGAGCGAATCCCCTGCGGTCAGCCACCCTCGTGGCGCTGTGGTCCAGCCATACGGATCAGGCCCCGGACCCTAGCTCCAGCCGCCGCCATAGGTCTTGTAGAAGATGTGCAGGCCGATCTTTTTCATCTTCTTCATTGTATGCGCCCAGCGCGGCGCAACGTAAGTGGCGTGGTAGTGGGTCGCGGAGCCGACTTCGGGAATAAAGATCTTGCCGGCCGTGACTGCCATGGCGATCTGTTCGGCCGTCTTGTAGTTGGCTGGATTGGTGATGCGATCGCGCTTGCCGTCACAGGCGAACGAAAACTGGCAACGGTTGCGCCAGCTGTCGTTCTGATAAACGACGCCGCAGATGGTATCGGGATAGGTCGGGTTGCGGACGCGGTTCAAAATAACCTGGGCGACCGCTGCCTGACCTCTGAGCTTCTCGCCGCGTGCCTCGAAGTAGATGCCCGTTGCCAGGCATTTCTGCTCAGCCTTGGAGAATACTTTCGCCGGCAGCGGCTGGCTCATCCAGAGATGATCGCCCTTTACGACAGGCGGAATGAAGCGACCGCTGTCCAACTCATCGGGTTCTTGCAAAAGGCTCTCGAAGGGAGAGGCCTTGGCGTAGTCGGGTGTTGCCGGCGCATAGGCAGTCGCCAGTATGTCGGGCTTATCGTTGGTGACCAGATCGGCCAGGATGGCCGGAACGCTTGGATCGCGCTGCGCGCGCTTCATGTAGAAGGCTGCAGCGATCGCCACTTCCTTGCCGCGAATTGCCGGCATGGCGAAGGCCATGTTGACATTGTCGGCCGGCGGCGAGAGCAGCATGCCGGTCCGCTTGAACATCGAACCGGCGTCGAAAGGCTTCGGCGGCGCCACCGGCGTGATCTGGATGATGCGGTCCTTCTTGCCCGAACGGACAATGCGGTCCTCATCAGGGATGGCGCTCAGCCTGTTGCCCTTGGAGCGCAAGGATACGTCGCCGAGGCTTCGCGCCGCTGCGCCAGCGCCGGAAATCGAACCGGTGGTGATGTCGCCATCGACAAACTGCATTTCGGCCGCGTGGACGGAGCCGGCCGCGGCGCTTTCAACATACACGTTCCAGCGTGCGCCAGAGGTCTCGATACCCGAAACGAGACCGGCCATGTCCTGGTAGCCGGCGACGGTCGGAAACCCGACCCAAAGGCCAAGCCCTACGATCAAAGGAGACAGGAACGAACGCTTGTCTCGGCTGGCGGCGGCAAACAGCCGCGTCACTAGTCGTCGATGCACAGAAACTCTCCGGGACGCAACTCATCGTCTTTGCGACAGAGTGATGCATTAACCTTGATGGAGCGTTAATGGTGCGTATGCGGCGAGAACATGTTCCGGCCCTGCGACCGCGGGCCGCATCAGCGGCGTTTCTTGGCACGCCCGGCGAACGGATTTTCCGACGCGTGAAGCGACATGCGGATCGGCACACCGGGCATGTCGAAGGCCTCGCGCAGATTGTTGGTCAGATAGCGGATGTAGGACTGCGGCACATCGTCGGGCCGCGTACACGACATGACGAAGCCGGGCGGTCGAGCCTTGACCTGCGTGATGTATTTGATTTTCAATCGTCGACCGGCAACGGCGGGCGGGGGATGGTGGCCGAGCACACCCTCGAGCCAGCGGTTCAGCCGACCGGTTGAAACCCGGCTGTTCCAGACCTTGTGCGTCTTGATCACGGCGTCCATGAGCTTGTCGAGACCGCGTCCGGTTTCGGCGGAAACAGGCACCGCCAGGACACCGCGTACCTGTGGCAAGAGCCTCTCGGTCTTTTCGCGCAGTTCGGCCAGTGTCCCCTGCGGATCTTCGATCAGGTCCCACTTGTTGAAGGCAAGCACAAGCGCCCTGCCCTCGCGGGTGATCAGGTCAGCCAGTTGCAGATCCTGTTTCTCGAAGGGAATGGTCGCGTCGAACACGACGATCACGACCTCGGCAAAACGAATGGCGCGCAGCCCGTCTGCAACCGACAGCTTTTCGAGCTTCTCCTGCACTTTGGACTTTCGGCGCATGCCGGCCGTGTCGAATAGCTTGATCTCGCGCCCTTTCCAGTCCCAATCGACGGAAATCGAATCGCGCGTGATGCCGGCCTCGGGGCCGGTAAGCAGACGTTCCTCGCCAATCAGCGCGTTGATCATCGTCGACTTGCCGGCGTTTGGCCGGCCGATGACTGCAATGCGCATCGGCTTGCTGTCGTCATAGGCAGGCTCGACGTCGGGATCGACAATATCCTCGCCAATCAGCGGCTCGCTGAAGGCCGGCTCGTCTTCTTCATCATCGCCAAAGGCAACCTTCTTGCCGAGCTTTTCGACAACGGCGTCGCGAAGGTCCGGCAGACCCTGGCCATGTTCGGCCGACACCGCCACAGGCTCGCCCAGACCAAGCTCCCAGCTCTCCAGAAATCCGCCCTCGGCGCCCCTGGCCTCGGCCTTGTTGGCGACCAGCACGACCGGCTTTCCGGACTTGCGGACGATTTCGGCAAAGGTGCGATCGTCGGGCGTAATCCCGATCTTGGCATCGACCATGAAGAAAATGAGGTCGGCCTCTCGGATGGCTATCTCAGTCTGGGCGCGCATGCGACCCTGCAGCGTGGCAGCCGCGGCATCCTCGAAACCGGCCGTATCGATGACGTCAAAATGCAGGTCGTAGAGTTTTGCCGGGTGGACCCGCCGATCACGCGTTACGCCAGGCGTGTCATCGACCAATGCGAGTTTCCTGCCAGCCAGACGGTTGAAAAGCGTCGACTTTCCGACGTTAGGCCGGCCGATAATTGCGATCTGGAAGCCCATGGATCACGACGCCGTTCCGGAACCGCGAATCAGTTCAGCCATGAGGGTGGCGCGCTGTCGCGCATTGCGCGGCGCCGCCTCGTCGGCAGCGATCTGCTCAAACAACGTCAAAGCGTCGGCCGAACGGCCTTCTTTCCAGGCGGAAAGACCGAGCGCCTCGCGCGCCGAGTGGCGCAGCGGATCGGTATCTGATGTCAAAGACTCTGCGCGGGCAGCGACTTCCGCGTAGGTGCCATTGTCAACCAACAGCATCGCGGCGCGCACACGAGCCATGTCGCGAATTGCAGGTGGTATCGAACTGTCGGCGGCAACCGCATCGAAGCCCGCCACGGCGCCGGCAAAGTCGCCCTTGGCGCCGAGCACAGTCGCGGCGCGCATGCGTGCCAGCAAGGGATAGGCGCCGTAGCCCTCGGCCTCAAGCGCCTGAAGAGCGCCAAGCGCCTCGTCATTCTTGCCATCATTGGCGAGCGCCAGTGCCTGCGAAAATGCATCACCCGATCGGTTGGCGCGGGAGGTCGACCAGTAGTCGTAACCAACGAACCCGGCCGTTGCCAGGACAACAAGTACAGCTACGCCGACCGCAATGGGGCCATACCGATCCCACAGAGCGCGCGCCTGATCCTGGCGTATCTCCTCGTTGACTTCGCGGATGAAGCTGTCGTCCGACATTTATCTTGAACCATGCCGGCTTATGAGCCGGCCCTTGTTGCGAGCCTCGCGTTTTAGCGAAATTTTGCCGGCATGGAAGGGGGGCGGCCGGAAATTCGCTACGGGGAGGCCAACCGAGTTCAGCCCATCGCCGGTACGCCGATCAGCCAGACGTGCAGTCTCCAGATGAAAAGCAGATATATGACCACTGCCAAAGCCACCGCCGCTATGTCCCATTTCACCGGGCCAGATTGCGGAAGAGCCGCGCCGCGACGCTTGAGCGAAATGCGATCGGCGACTGCCCATGCCAGAAACGACCCGAACAGGATGAGCGAGGCCGCATCGCCATTGGCAAGCAGATGCGCAAAGGCCCAGATCTTCACGGACAGCAGCATCGGGTGCTTCAGGATCGGCTTCAACCTGCCGGACGGGAACACCGACACTATCAGTGAGATGAAGGCGAAGAGCATCAAAAGAGCGGTAACGTGCCTGGCCCATAGAGGCGGATCATAAAGGACCGGCGCAACGAGGCGCGCCTGTCCGTAGCCCCAGACGATGAGAACCAGTCCGGCAAGCGACAGAAGGGAGTAGATGCCCTTCCATGCCCCCTCGCCCAGCCCATCCAGACGCTGTTGGCGCCATAGCGGCGCCAGGATGCGCGTTGAATGGACACCCAGAAAGACGATCAGTCCCAGAATAAGCGCTAGCATGCCAGTCCCCTCAATTCGATCTGGCACTCATGATAGGCTATGTCGATGGAGTTTCCTACGCGCAGGCGGTTACTGCTGCGGTGGCGTTTTTTTCGCGCCTGGTGATCGGGCAGCGGGGCAGCACGACCGATGCGTCATCGCAAGGACGCCACATTTGGCGCATAGCTGCGAAGCGCCAATCATAATGACAAGAGTGCCTATGTCTGTTGCTTTCCGCGTTGCGTTTTGTGCGTCCCTGTCCCTGGCAACGGCCGCGCAGGCCGGTGTGCATCCGCCGGTCACCGCGCCGGAAAAGACCCAGTACGTCATCATTTCGTTCGACGGCGCGCACGACATCGCCCAATGGCAGCGCAGCCGCACCCTTGCTGCGCGCACGGGTGCGCGCTTCACCTATTTTCTGTCCTGTGTGTTCCTGCTGAGCCGCGATACGCGGCGCGAATACCAGGGACCCGGCATGCAACCGGGCAAGTCCAATGTCGGCTTCGCGCAGTCGAAGCAGGAAGTCGCCGAGCGGATCGAAGAAATCCGTCTCGCTGCCTCCGAAGGACATGAAATCGCCAGCCATGCCTGTGGCCATTTTGACGGCAAGGACTGGAGCAGGGATGACTGGCTCGAGGAATTCGCTGCGTTCCGCCATATCATGCGCGATGCCTACACGATAAACGGCCTTGCAAACGAGCCGGCTGACTGGCGCACTTTTGCAGAGTCGTCAGTCTCCGGTTTTCGAGCCCCCTACCTGTCGACCGGCAACGCTCTCTATGAAGCGCTGAAGACGGCAGGCTTCACCTACGACGCCAGCAGCGTCTCGCGGGGTCCCGTCGAGCCGGTGCTCGAAGGCGGGGTGCAGCGGTTTGCGTTGCCGATGATCCCGGAAGGGCCAAAGGCGCGCAGCGTCATCGCGATGGACTACAATTTGTTCGTGCGTCACTCAGATGCTGTCGAGCAGCCCGACGAGGAAGGACACTTCCAGGAACGTTCTCATGAAGCTTTCATGGAGGCGTTCGACGCGCAGTATCAGGGTGACCGCGTGCCCTTGCAGCTCGGCTTTCACTTCACGCTGATGAATGACGGCGCCTACTGGAAGGCACTGGAGCGCTTCGCCGAAGACGTCTGCATCAAGCCGGACGTGGTCTGCACCAGCTACAGGGAATATCTCGACCGCCTGGGCGGCAAGGAAACCGTCAGCGAGGCGGCAGGCGGCTGAGCCGCCCACCCGCCATTTCGTCCCGGTCGCTCTAGACCTCGGAGTGACGCTCCATATAACGGCGGTCGATATCGGGCAGCTCCCCGCCTCTCAGCACCGCCTCGAAGGACTTCAGGCGCTTGTGTATCGACAGCAGTTCGACGATCGTCGGCCATGCGTTAACGAGATACTGGAACGAGGAACTGACCTGCGAGAACGCGGTCAGGATCTGTTGCAGGATGCCGAACGTGATCTTGCCGGCCGCGATGGTCGGCACCAGGATCAGGTAGCCGAATATGTTGTCGGCCTGGAGATAGAACGAGCGCGCCACGTTGAAATACATGTAGTGGAAATAGAGGCGGAAATAGTTCTGGCGCACATTGGCGAAGAGCTCCCGGACAGTTGGTGGCTGCGCCCGATCCTCATAATCCTCGCCGTAGACGAGTTCCTTGCGATAGGCGGCCTCGACCCGCTGGTTGCGGAATTCCAGGCCCGGGAGCTTGATGCCGACGATAGCGAGCAGGAGGGTGCCGAAGAGCGACCAGAAGATCGCCGCATACATCAGCGGCGCCGGTATCTCGCCGACGATCGGCAGCACCGTGACTGTCGAAGACAGGCCGTAAAGGATGGGCAGAAAGGCGATCAGCGTCATCACCGCATCGACCATGCTGACGCCGAGACCCTCGACGGTCTGGGCAAAGCGCATCGTGTCTTCTTGCACACGCTGTGAAGCGCCTTCAATCGTCCTCAACTGCGGCCAGTTGGCCATGTAGTAGTCGTTCATCGCCGTGCGCCAGCGGAAGATGTAGTGGCTGACGAAGAAGCGCGTGCCGACGAAGGCGGCGACCGCCATGAACGCGATCTGGGCGAAGATGAGGATCAAGCCGTAGAGCTCGGAGGCCGCCACCGACCCCGGTGTGGTCAAAGCCTGCTGGACGGCGTCGAAGAAAGGACGCCGCCAGTTGTTGATAGCAACGCTGATCTGCACCGAGAAATAGGTCGAGAAAAGGATGAGAGCGCTGCCGAGGATGGACCAGTGCGCCCAGGGATGTGGCGAGAAGAAGAACCAGAACGCCGCAAAGATGGCGGTGACAAGTGCGAAGTACATGTAGAACCAGAGGAATTCCGGCGTCCAGAAATAGGATGCGCCGACAATCGGTGCGGCATCGTCCGCGGCCGGCGGCATGCCGAAGAGGCCGCCGATGTCCCTGCCGACCAGATACCAGAACACCACAGCGACAATCACCCAGCCAACGAAGGAAATGAAAAACAGCTTCGGTCGGGGAAAGAAGGATACGAACAAGGCTGAAACTCCCTACGATGCGGCGCGATCACCGGTCGGCGCGCATCATCCATACTTCCTGGGGAAAGAAAATGCCCGGGATGTCAACGCTTGGTGAAGACCCGGATCATGGCATTCTTGGCGTGTCGGCCGACCAGACCAGGAATGCCGACCCCAGAAGCGCCGCAGCCGCGCCGAGCGACGACAGAAAAAAGCTGCCGCTCCACTGGGCAACCATACCGCCAAGCACGGGACCGACGATCTGGCCGGTGCCGAACGAGGCGGTCATCAGCGCCATTGCACGGCGTGACGACAATGGCGCCATGCGCTGCGCAAGCCTAAGGCCGAGCGATGTGGCGGCGATGAAAGTCCCACCCAAAAGGATGCCGCCGGCCAACGGTCCCCAAATCCCGCCGGTCGCCACGCTGGCGGCGACGCCGATGGCCTCTACGATGCAGGCCAGCATATAGGCTGTCTGCAGGCCCAGGCGGTCCGCGACCCGGTCCCAGAGAAACACCGATGGAAAGCCCGCAAGACCTGTCGCCAGCCATACCCAGGCCTCGAACTCCCGTCCGCCTTCGCCCTGGCGGACAATAGCGACCAGAAACGTCGCGGTGACAATATAGCCAAGGCCGAACAGACCATAGGCGACGATAACCTTGCGCAGTGCCTTGCTGTCGGGAAGCTTTGGTTCACGCTGCGGTTTGCCGACGAGGTGGGGACCCTCTTTGACAAGCCAGACAACGACGGCAAGGCCGGCAGCCGATAGCGCGGCAGCGCCAAACCAGCCGCCGCGCCAGTCGCTGCCGGCGCCGATCAAAAGCAACATCATTACCGACGACAGGGCGATGCCCAGCCCGACGCCGCCGAAATGCAAGGCCTGAAGATCGAGCCGTCGCGCCGCTCCAAGATGTGAAAAGACGATACTGGCAAGAAATACCATGACGAAGGCGCTGACGAAGCCGGCCAGAAATCTCAGCCCAAGAAAGAACGCCAGGTTGTCGGTGAAGCCCATCGCTGCGGCCAGAACCGTGTTGGCCGCAAGAGCGGCCAGAACAATCGCTCTTTCATGGCCTTGTGCCCAGGCGCCGGCGGCAAGAACCGCGCCGACGAGATAACCGAGATAGTTTGCAGAAGCGATGAAGCCGGCGTTCGCTGCCGACAGGCCAAGCTGTTCCATCATGCCCGGCAGGATCGGCGTATAGACAAAGCGGCCGATGCCCAGGGCGACCGCCATGGCGATCATGCCTGCAAAGGCTATTCTCAGCGGCGGCGCAGGCTTGGAAGACATGGCCAGACATTATTGTGCCGTGTGTGCGGTACAAGAAATATTGCTTGGGCCACGTTGGCCGACATGGAGGATCAGTCGGGCCGGGTACCCGCGAAAAGCTTCTCGTAGATTTCGGGCTTGAAGCCGACCGTAATGCTACCATCCAGCTCGAGCACCGGACGCTTGATCAAGGTGGGGTTGGCGAGCATCAGTGAAGCCGCACGGTCGCTATCAATGGCGGCCTTGTCGGCGTCAGGCAATTGCCTCCAGGTGGCACTCGACCGGTTGACCAGCGTCTCCCACCCGACCGCCTTTATCCAGCCATAGAGCCGTTTTTGCTCGAGACCCTCGAC
>JBBSOT010000061.1:0-19018 GCA_038259455.1 Hyphomicrobiales bacterium
AAAGTGTCGGCTCGACCAACGCCGTGGCGCTGGAACATGCAAAGGCCGGCGATCCCGGCAGGCTTTGGGTGGTATCGAGCCGCCAGGAAAGCGGCAGGGGCCGTCGCGGCCGTGTCTGGGACACGCCCTCGGGC
The DNA here is from genome assembly GCA_038259455.1 of Hyphomicrobiales bacterium. Taxonomy (GTDB): domain Bacteria; phylum Pseudomonadota; class Alphaproteobacteria; order Rhizobiales; family Rhizobiaceae; genus CAMYMG01. The sequence continues at coordinate 135 of JBBSOT010000061.1, forward strand.
AATCTCGCTGCAACGCTCTTGATCGTCGACAGCCACGATCTTCGCCTTGCAGCGACGCTCGGGTTCGTCGCCGGGCTGGCGCTGTCGGACGCACTGAACGTTGTGATACCGGACGGCCACGTATCGGTTGGCGTCGACGCCGGGCAGGGCGCCGGTGGCCGCGACCGGTTTGCGCTGAAATGGCCGAACGATGTGCTGGCCCATGGAGCCAAGCTCGCCGGCATCCTGCTTGAATCGGCATTGCTCGGGGACGGGCGCTTTGCGCTGGCGGTGGGCATCGGCGTCAATGTCGTTGCGTACCCGCAGGATGTTCCTTATCCGGCAACCTCGCTGCAGGCGATGGGGTCGACAGTCGATGCAGAAACACTATTTCTCGCATTGTCCGACGCCTGGACCGAAAACAGCCGAAGGTGGGACAAGGGTCTGGGTCTTGCAGACATTCGCAGGCGCTGGCTTTCGCGCGCTGCTGGACTAGGATCGGAGGTCGCGGTTCGCGTCGATGGCAATATCGTGAGTGGTATTTTCGAGACGATCGACGAGGACTGCCGCTTCGTCATCCGGGCGAATGACGGAGAGATTGTGAAGATTACAGCGGGCGACGTGCATTTCGGCGCAGTGGCATCCGCAGGCGCTGCGTGAAGCGCCAAGGAAAGGTGAACATCTATGGCTAAATCCAAGGGCGCCGAACTGGTTTTCGTGCCGCTCGGCGGTGTCGGTGAAATCGGCATGAACTTTGCGCTTTATGGCTTCGGTCCGGCCGACAAGCGCGAATGGCTGATCGTCGACGTTGGCGTTACCTTCCCGGATGCAACGCTGCCGGGCGTCGATCTCGTGTTGCCCGATACACGCTTCATCGAGCAGCAACTGGCAAATCTGCGTGGCATCGTGATTACCCATGCGCATGAAGACCACTATGGCGCTTTGCTCGACATATGGCCGAAACTCAAGGTGCCTGTCTGGATGACGCCGTTTGCGGCGGGATTGATCGAGGCCAAGCGGCAGGGCGAGCATGGCGCGCCCAAGATACCGGTGACAATCTATCGCGGCGGCGAAACCTTCGAGGTCGGTCCGTTCAAGATCGAGGCCATACCGGTCAGCCATTCGATTCCCGAGCCGATGTCGCTCGCCATAACGACGCCGCTCGGCACGATCGTCCATACCGGCGACTGGAAAATAGACACGGCCCCGGAAATCGGTCCGATGACGGACGAGGCGCGCTTCCGCGCCATTGGCGATGCCGGTGTCCTGGCGCTGATCTGCGATTCGACCAATGCGATGCGCGACGGCGAATCGCCGTCCGAACAGGCGGTCGGAGTTGGTTTGCGCGGCGTCATTCAAAATGCGCCCGGCCGCGTTGCGATCACCACCTTCTCGTCGAATGTCGGGCGGATACGGTCGATTGCCGAGGCTGCACGCGATTGCGGCAGGCAGGTTCTGGTGCTGGGCCGGTCGCTGAAACGGATGATCGGGGTGGCCACCGAACTGGGATACATGGAAGGCATACCGCCCTTCATCGCCGAAGAGGACTACGGCTTCATACCGCGCGAAAACCTGGTGATCATCTGCACCGGCAGCCAGGGCGAATCGCGGGCAGCACTCGCCAAGCTGGCGCGCGACGAGATGAAGTCGGTGGCCCTGTTGCCCGGGGATTGCGTGGTTTATTCGTCGCGGACCATTCCTGGCAACGAGAAGCCGATCCTCGAGATCAAGAACCAGCTGATCGAACAGGGCATTCGCATCATCGAAGACAGCGAGGCGCTGGTGCACGTGTCCGGCCATCCGCGCCGCAATGAACTGCGCAAGATGTATGAGTGGACACGCCCACAGATCGGCGTTCCCGTGCACGGCGAAGCGGCCCATCTCGTGGCTCAGGGTTCCTTGATGGCGGAGGCCGGGATCAAGCAGGTGGCGCAGGTGCGCGACGGCGACATGATCCGGCTGGCGCCTGGTGCCGCCGAGATCCTCGGCAAGGTGCCGTTCGGGCGGGTCTACAAGGAAGGCCGCTTGATTGGCGATGACGAGGCGATGGGGATCAAGGACCGTCGCAAGCTGTCCTTTGCCGGTCATGTCGCGCTCAACGTCGTTCTCGACGAGCGCTACGAGCTGGCTGGTGATCCCGATATTGTCGCGATTGGCGTGGCAGCCATCAACGCCAAGGGCGACGATATGGAGGATGTCATGCTCGATGCGGCGATTGGCGCATTTGAAAGCATACCGCGTCAAAGGCGAAAAGACCTGGACCTCGTGCAGGAATCGGTGCGGCGCGCCGTGCGTTCCGCCGCCAACGAGGCCTGGGGCAAGAAACCGCTGGTGACCGTCTTCGTCACCAGATGAGAGGACGAAGATGCTTGGTCGGCTCAATCACGTAGCCATCGCCGTGCCTGACCTGGAGGCGGCGAGCGCGCTCTACCGGGAGACGCTCGGCGCAACTGTCAGTGCGCGGCAAGAACTGCCCGAGCATGGTGTAACCGTGGTCTTCATCGATACGGGCAACAGCAAGATCGAGTTGCTTGAACCGCTCGGTGGGGCGTCGCCGATTGCAGCTTATCTGGAAAAGAACCCGGCCGGCGGCGTGCATCATATCTGCTACGAGGTCGATGACATTCTTGCGGCGCGCGATCGTCTTGCCGCAACCGGTGCGCGGGTTCTTGGAGACGGCACGCCCAAGATCGGTGCGCACGGCAAGCCGGTTCTGTTTCTTCATCCCAAGGATTTTCTTGGGACGCTAGTCGAACTGGAGCAAAAATGAACTGGGTTTCTCTGACGGCGCTGTTCTTCGTCGTGTGGTGGCTGGTTCTGTTCATCGTCCTGCCGATGGGCCTCAAGACGCAGGACGAGGATGAGAATGTGACGCTTGGAACCGTGTCCAGCGCACCTCGCGGACCTCACGTCTTGCGCGCTGCCTTATGGACCACACTGGTGACGGCGATGATCATCGGCGTGTTCTACGGGTTGACGAAGGGACTGGGCTACGGCTTCGACGACATCCCGCGCATGGTGCCTGACTTCAAGTAATACATTACATGCAGCTTTTGGCGGCAAGCGGCTGATTGCACAAAAAAAATGCAAGGCACAAGGCCTTGCAATTAAACGCGTCCGATCTGTTTCCGGTATCCGGCGGCAGCGAATTTTCGCGCCTAGATCGCATCCTCCCAAGACTTTGACCGCGTAGGAGAGCGAATTTTGTTCCGCCCTCTCATTTATGGGCGCACACTAGCCCAAGGACGGACATAATGTCACGCGGAATCTTGGCCGATACAGGGCATGAATGTGTTGCACTGCACAATCGTTGATCACCATATGCTTGCCAAACGAACAGCTTCCGGTGTCAACGGGTAGCGCATTTGTGCGGGTTTCCAATCGGCCACGAAATGGCTATTAAGCGCGTGCATGCATCGCGCATGTCCTGCCGATTCCGGCGCAACATCACGGCCCTTCTGACGGAACCAACATGCGGCTTTCGCGCTACTTCCTGCCTATTCTGAAAGAGAACCCGCGTGAGGCTGAGATCGTCTCTCATCGCCTCATGCTGCGCGCCGGCATGATCCGCCAACAGGCGGCCGGCAGTTTCTCGTGGCTGCCTCTCGGCAAGCGCATTCTCGACAAGGTGTGCGCTATCGTACGCGAGGAACAGAACCGCGCCGGTGCACTCGAAATCCTGATGCCGACCATTCAGGGCGCCGACCTCTGGCGGGAGAGCGGCCGCTACGACGACTATGGCAAGGAGATGCTGCGCCTCAAGGACCGGCACGACCGCGACATGCTGTTCGGGCCGACCAACGAGGAAATGGTCACCGAAATATTCCGGTCCTATGTGCGCTCCTACAAGGACCTGCCGCTTAACCTCTATCATATCCAGTGGAAGTTCCGGGACGAGGTGCGGCCGCGATTCGGCGTCATGCGTTCGCGCGAATTCCTGATGAAGGACGCCTATTCCTTCGATCTCGATTTCGAAGGCGCCAAGGCCGCCTATAACCGGATGTTCGTGTCGTATCTGCGCACCTTCACCAGGATGGGCCTGAAGGCCATTCCGATGCGTGCCGACACCGGCCCGATCGGCGGAGACCTGTCGCACGAATTCATCATCCTGGCCGATACAGGTGAAAGCCAGGTGTTTTGCGACCGTGCGTTTCTCGACCTGCCGGTGCCGGGCGAGGATACCGATTTTTCCGACGACGCAATGATTGGCGAGATCGTCAAGAACTGGACGACACCTTACGCGGCAACCGACGAAATGCATGACCAGGCTGCGTGGAACGTCGTTGCAGAAGCGGATCGCCTATCGGCGCGCGGCATCGAGGTTGGGCACATCTTCCATTTCGGCGACAAGTATTCCAAGCCGATGGGCGCCAAGGTGACAGGGCCTGACGGCAAGGACCATCACGTATCGATGGGCTCTTACGGCATCGGCCCCTCCCGGTTGATCGCAGCCATCATCGAGGCCAGCCACGACGAAAACGGCATCATCTGGCCAGAGGCGGTTGCGCCATTCGATATCGGGCTGATCAACATGAAGGTCGGCGACAGGGATTGCGACCGTATTTGCGACGAGCTCTACGAGGCGCTGACGGCAGCCGGCAAGGACGTGCTTTACGACGATACGGATCAGCGTCCCGGCGGAAAATTCGCCACGGCCGATCTCATAGGACTTCCCTGGCAGGTCATCATCGGCCCGCGCGGTGCAGCGGCCGGTGAGGCCGAGATCAAGAATCGCAAGACGGGCGAGCGTGAAACGCTGCCGATTGCCGACGTTGCCAAACGCTTCGGCGCTGCTCAATGAGCGATGCCGTAAAACCGGCCGGCGCGGGACCGTTCTCGGCATTCGAACGACTGGTTGCCTGGCGCTACCTGCGTTCGCGACGCAAGGAGACGGTGATCTCGGTGATTGCCTCGATCTCTTTCCTTGGCATCATGCTCGGCGTGGCGACGCTGATTGTCGTGATGGCTGTCATGAACGGCTTCCGGACCGAACTCCTGACCCGGATCCTGGGCATCAACGGGCATCTGATCGTCCAGCCGATCGACACCCCGCTCGAGAATTATGCTGAGGTTGCTGACCGCATCAACGGCGTGGCCGGCGTCAAATATGCGATACCGTTGATTGACGGCCAGGTTCTGGCATCCGGCAGCGTCGGCGCAGGGACGGGCGCACTCGTGCGTGGCGTTCGCGGTGACGATCTCGCGAAGCTCTCCGTCGTTGCAGGCAATGTGAAGCACGGTTCGATTGTCGGCTTCGACGGTTCGGAAGGCGTTGCGATCGGCCAGCGGATGGCCAACAACCTCGGCCTTATCCTCGGCGACACCATCACGCTGATTTCGCCGGACGGAGATGTCACGCCGCTTGGGGCAACGCCGCGCGTCAAGGGCTACCCAATCGTTGCCATCTTCGAGGTTGGCATGTCGGAGTTCGACGCCTCTGTCATTTTCATGCCGTTTGCCGAGGCGCAGCTCTACTTCAACATGGAAGGACGCGCGCAAACGATCGAGGTCTTCGTCGATCATCCCGACGATGTCGACGCATTGCGCGGACCGGTCGAGATCGCGACGCAGCGGCAGGTGTTCGTGTCTGACTGGCGCGAGCGCAACCAGACCTTCTTTTCGGCCCTGCAGGTCGAGCGCAACGTGATGTTCATGATCCTGACGCTGATCGTTCTGGTCGCGGCGCTGAACATCATTTCGGGCCTGATTATGCTGGTGAAGGACAAGGGGCGCGACATCGCGATCCTGCGCACCATGGGCGCCTCGCGTGGCTCCATCCTGCGCATATTCCTGATGACGGGGGCAGCCATCGGTGTCACCGGGACCATTGCCGGCGTGCTGCTCGGCATCGTCATCTGCCTCAATGTCGAATCGATCAGGCAATTCTTCTCTTGGGTTTCGGGTACGGTGCTGTTCAATCCGGAACTCTATTTTCTAAGCCAGCTGCCGGCCGAGATGGATGTCGGGGAGACCGTGTCGGTCGTCCTGATGGCGCTTGTCCTGTCGTTCATCGCGACCATCTTTCCGGCGTGGCGAGCCGCAAAACTCGATCCGGTCGAGGCTCTGAGGTACGAGTGACCGCTCCGATCATCGAACTCAAAAGCGTCGAACGCCACTATGTTCAGGGCCAGCGCAAGCTGACCATCCTGAACGGGGCGGATTTTTCGCTCGTCCCTGGCGAGATGGTGGCTCTGGTGGCTCCCTCGGGCGCGGGGAAGTCGACGCTGCTGCATACTGCCGGCTTGCTGGAACGGCCCGATGCCGGTGACGTGATCCTTGGTGGTCGCGCCTGTGGACGTTTGTCCGAAGACGAGCGGACAGCTATCCGCCGCAACGACATCGGCTTCGTCTACCAGTTCCATCACCTGCTGCCCGAGTTTTCAGCGCTCGAAAACATCATGATGCCGCAGATCATCAAGGGGCTGACCCGCAAGGAAGCAGCCGAGCGATCCGAGCAGCTTCTCGACTACATGCAGATCGGCAAACGCGCACTGCACCGTCCGTCGGAGCTGTCGGGGGGCGAACAGCAGCGCGTTGCCATCGCGCGGGCTGTCGCCAATGCACCGCTGATCCTGCTCGCCGACGAGCCGACCGGCAATCTCGACCCTGTCACGGCATCCTATGTGTTTGACGCCTTGGCCGCGCTGGTCAAGCAATCAGGCCTAGCGGCGCTGATTGCGACCCACAACCACGAGCTTGCCTCGCGCATGGATCGCCGGGTGACGCTTTCGGATGGCAGGGTCGTCCCCCTTTGATCTGCCAAGATCGTTTTGCGTGCTCGCCATGCTGCTTCGCCGATAGCCGCATGGCGAGGCGCTGAAGCCTGCGACGGCGACCGCCGCGCCTTCGGTTTCATCCCGGTAACGATCCTTTAACCGTGCTCCGAACGGCCGCCAGAGATCGTTTGACTTTCATACAAAAAGAGAACAAAACATGAATATAAAGAAAACAGGAGAGAAAAATGACTGACCTGATTCAGGATGTCGTCTCACTCGTGTGCATGAGCACCTTCCTTGTCAGCGTCGCGATGTGGATCGGGGCGTTCTAGTTTGAACACAGTGCGGCGTCGATATCGGCGGGACGGAAACTGGCCGTTAAGCAATTCTTTTCATCGCGCTCGTTAAGGTTCGCTCCCTCGCGGAGTGGAGTGTTTGACAATCCTTGTCGTTGCGGTGCTGGTTGCGCTGAACATCGGTCTTATTTTCCTGCTGCTGGCAGCGCCGATCGGCGTACGGACCATCAGGATCAGCCGGCTGATCCAGGCCAAGCGCGAGCGTGTATGGGGCGCGCTCTGGCCTCTTGGCGACAATGCGGCGTGGTCCGGCGAATATCTCAATGCAGAGCAAATGCCGGACGACTCTTCGCTCGTGCGGCTGCAACTTCGCTGGGAGGGGCGTGACGGCAACCCCATTGAACGTATTATTCGCCTTGAGGAAGTCGTCCGTGGCAAGCGCTTTGCAGCCAGTGTCGTCGACGACAGTTCGCTCGATCCGGCATTCTGGACCAACTACAGAGAAATCGCCGACCTTGCCGTGACCAAGGATGGCACGCTGGTAACGCTTACCCGAACCGATCGCTATCGCGGCCTGGCCTTTCTCGCCTTCCGCTATTTTTCGCTGAGACGCGAGATCGGCAAGCTGAAAATCTGGGCGGAGACAGGCAAGTTCCGCGCCGGTGGATGGTTCGAGCATCCGGCAAGCCAGCTCGGATTTGCCATTCTGTCGGCCTTCCTGCTGTGGCCGCTCTTCGGGCTATCAATGGGCGGGCTTGTGCTCGCCTTTGTGCTTACAATCGTTGTGGCGCTGCATGAGCTTGGTCATATGGCCGCGTTCAGGCTCATGGGCCACCGCAAGGTAAGGATGATATTCGTTCCCTTGCTTGGTGGGGTCGCCATTGGCGGGCGACCTTATGACAGCCGTTTCGAAGTCGCCTTCGTTGCGCTGATGGGCGCCGGGTTCTCGGCATTTCTCGTTCCGGCGGCCATTGCCTTCAGCGTTTACGCCTCGGCCGAAGGCTGGCGCGTCTGGGCCGCGCTATTTGCATCGCTTGCAGGCTGCGCTGCCTTCTTCAACATTGCTAATCTGGTGCCGGTGTGGAAGTTCGATGGTGGACAGGTGCTGCGCCAAATCTGTCCGAGCCCCCCATTGCTGGCTCTGGCTTCGTTCTTTCTGCTCGGCGCTTTCCTCGCGCTCGGCATTTCAGCAGGGCTTCACACCTGGTTCGTCGTTTCAATCGGCGTCATTTTTGCCATCCTCAGCCTTGTCACGGCGGGGGGCGCCGTCAAACCACGCCATGAACTCAAGCCCATATCGATGATCGACAGACTTGCGATTGGCGCCGCTTTGCTCGCCGTTTTTGCGATCCACGGCTACGGCCTGCTGTGGGCGGTGTCCAAGATCGCCTGAATTCAGTCGCCCGCTGCCAGACCCTCCCTGCGCGGGTCGGCACCGCCGGTTAGGCCGTCGGCAGTGATTGCAATGCCGTGCAGCCCGGAATTCAGATCGGTGATCCTTGTCTTGTACCCGAGAGCCTCGAGGTCGGGAGCAAAGGCCTCCGCAGACGTGCCGGCTTCGAGGTCATAGGTGCCGAAGCGGTTCACCATGTGCGGCAGGGCGATTGCCGCCTGCATGTCCAGCTTCCAGTCGATCAGCGCAATCAGCGTGTTCGCGACATAGGAAATGATGCTCGAACCGCCAGGCGATCCGAGCGCATAGAGCGGTTTTCCATCGCCAAGCACGATGGTCGGCGACATTGACGAACGGGGTCGCTTGCCGGGCTCGACGCGATTGGCAACGGCTTGCCCCTCCTGTTGTGGGGAGAAGGAAAAATCGGTCAACTGGTTGTTGAGCAGGAAGCCGGCGACCATCTGGCGGGAGCCGAAGGCATTTTCGACGGAACTGGTGATGGCAAGTACATTGCCGGCATCGTCGACGATGGTGAAGTGGCTGGTAGACGGCATGTCGAAGTTGGTTCCCTCGATGCGCAGTTCAGCCTTGTCCCACGGCGGCTCGCCGGGCTTCACCGCATCGTCGGACAGGGCAGCCGGGCGACGGATCAGGTCGGAGCGGGATTTGAGATAGGCTGGGTCGAGCAGGCCCTTGGGCATCGACACAAAGTCGGTATCTGCCATGTAGCGGCCGCGATCGGCGAAGGCGAGCCGCGTTGCATCGCCTATGATGCGCCAGCTTTCCGGGTCTTGCGGACCGAGCGCTGCAATATCGAATGGCTCTACCATGCCCAGTATCTGGCCGATCGTCAGGCCGCCGGAGGAGGGTGGCCCCATGCCGCAGACCGAAAGCGTGCGATAAGGAGCGCAGACGGCGGGACGCTCCTTGACGACATAATCTGCGAGATCGGACAGGCTCAACCCACCCGGATTGGTCGCATGCCCGTTGACCGCGGCCACCATCTTTTCAGCGAGCGGGCCGGCATAGAAGGCGTTGGCGCCGCCGGCCTGCATGGACCTCAGGGTCGCGGCGTAGTCAGGATTGCGAAGCCTGGTGCCGATCGCCAGTGGCGCTCCGTCGCTGTCGTAGAAATAGGACCTGGCCGCAGGCTGGCTGTCCAGCCGGCCGCTATCCCCGGCGATCAACGCGTTGAGACGCGGCGACACGTCAAAACCGTCTTCCGCCAGACCGATTGCGGGCGCAAACAAGCCGGCCCAATCGAGCTTGCCATATCTGGCTTGCACCGTTTCTAGAAGACGCGGCACGCCGGGCACACCGACCGAGCGACCGCCGACAACTGCTTCGAAGAAGTCGAGCGGCTTGCCGTCGGGGCCGATGAAGAGGTCAGGCGTTGCCGATGCCGGTGCCGTCTCGCGCCCATCGAATGTCGTGACAGTTCCAGTTGCGGCGTCGTACCAGACCAGGAACGCGCCACCGCCCAGCCCGGAGGATTGCGGCTCGACCAGCCCCAGAACTGCCTGCACAGCGACCAGTGCGTCTGCCGCGTTGCCGCCCGCACGCAAGACAGTGAGGCCAGCCTCGGTCGCGAGCGGGTTGGCGGCCACGACCATGTGATGGCGGGCCTTGACGGGTTGTTGTGCGCGGATCTGCGATGAGGCTTCGGGTGCGACGGCATCGGAGGCCTGCTGGGCCTGGGCGGTTGCCGAAACGAGGCAGAGCGGCAGCAGTAGGGCCGCAATTTTCTCCAGGCTCTGGATCATCATTCTACCCTGCCTTTCGCAACGACTTGTCATGAATATCGCAAGCGGGCCCGAACACTTCACGGAATTCCGTTTTCAAAGCGAGATCCAGATCGGACATCGTCACCGGCAGGCCGAGGTCGACCAGGCTGGTGACGCCATGGTCGCTCACGCCGCAAGGCACGATTCCCGAAAAATGCGACAGCTCAGGTTCGACATTGATGGCGATGCCGTGAAAGCTGACCCAGCGCCTCAGCCTGATGCCGATCGCGGCGATCTTGTCTTCGGCAGGCGAGCCGTCGGCGCCAGGAGGGCGGTCGGGTCGAACGACCCAAACGCCAACGCGGTCGTCGCGGCGCTCACCCCTGACATTGAACTGCGCCAGGCTACGAATGATCCAGTCTTCGAGCGCCGCCACGAAGGCGCGCACATCCTCGCGTCGGCGCTTCAGGTCGAGCATCACATAGACGACGCGCTGGCCTGGGCCGTGATAGGTATATTCGCCGCCGCGTCCGGCCGCGAAGACCGGAAATCTGTCCGGCTCGACAAGATCCTCGATCCTTGCGCTTGTGCCGGCGGTGTAGAGGGCAGGATGCTCGACCAGCCAGACCATTTCGGGTGCGCCAGACTGACGGATGGCGTCCGCACGATCTTCCATGAAAGCGAGCGCCTCAGCATAACCGGTCAGGCCCGGTTCCACCCGCCACTCGACGGGGTCCGATCCGGGATCGGGCAGGAACAGTCCTGCGATCTGGCTGCGTTGGGTCATGTCGTCTCCGTAGCTTCATCATCATATGGCGACCGGCCGGGAAAAGGTAAAGTTTTGGCACTGCCCATGTCCGCGATGCGTTTCTTGCACCGGAGCCGAATAATGCCTGTTGCTCACTTGTTTCGCCGGAAACGATTTGCTACAGGCCGCGAGCCGGTTCATTCCGGCTCTACCACGTGCGGTCGTGGCGGAATTGGTAGACGCGCAGCGTTGAGGTCGCTGTGGGGCAACCCGTGGAAGTTCGAGTCTTCTCGACCGCACCAGATTTGTTTTCCTTCAGCAAATGATGGCGATGGCGGCGCTTTCAGAAGTGTTGCTTGAGGTGCGTGGCGCATAACCTGCAATTGGCTCGTCCGGGAGCTCGGATACAAGCCTCCGACTTGCACTTGGCGGCCGCAGCCTGCCCGTTTTTTGGAACAATAAAGCCGACAAGCTGTTGCTTGAACGAGAGCTTCTGGCGCGCGCCTCGCAGCGCCTTTTGGGAGCGAAGTCCAAGCGACGGGAAAAAACAATGTTCAGAAAGTCAGCTTTAGTTCCGGCAATCTTGCTCAGCATGGGAACAGCAGCGCTTGCGCAGACGACCGGACCAGATCCGGCAACTGATACCGACTCGCCATGCCAGATAACGCCGGGGGCACCAACGGAAGACGGTTCGCTTACCGACACGCTCGATGATTGTAACGGCGTGTTGAAGCCGCCGATGGTCGGTGATCCCGAAATTGTCGAACCCGCGCCAAGCGTGGGAGACACGCCGGTCATTGCCCCCGATGAACTGCCCGATCAGCCGCAACAGGACACGCCGGAGTCAGGCGACAGCACAGGGGCCGATCAACCCGGCTACACGGTCGGACAGATTGTCGATGCAATCGCGCAGTCCGGGAAGATTGCCGAAGACCTGGCCGGGGCAGACGCACAATCGATCGACGCACAATCGATCAATGTGCGCGATGTCTCGATCCTGTTTGATGGGATCGATGCCGCGGTCATCAACGCTTCTCTTTCGGCGCATCAAAACGACGTCCAGGCATTGCAGAAGCAGGTTGTGGGCAGCCCTGATATTTCGGCCGCCCTAGAGACGGCAGGCCTGCTGCCGGCTGGCGTGGTCGCGGGTGAGATTTCCAGCGAAGGAACCGTGACGATTTTTGCTCGATAGGATAATTCGATTGCGTCGGCCGTTCCCGCCGCGACCGGAGGCCGGCGCGACTTTTTCGGATTTTACCGTGCGCGAGTTTCATTTGATGTTTCAGCGCATTGCGCGCTAGACGTGGCGTGAAAACAATCCCGAAATCCTGAAACGGGAGGCGCCGTTGGAAGATCAGCACGAAACGACGCCCGGCGAAGACGTTCCCGAAGGCGCTGAGGCCGGAATCTATGGTGAGGACGGGGTGATCTTTGCCTCGTTTCTTGCGCATGTCGGCGCAGCGATCGCCGACCGTGATACGCTGACCCTCAAGCAGGATGTTGGCGACCTCCACCAATCCGAGCTTGGCGATCTGCTCGAGGCGCTGCTTCCCGAGCAGCGCAGGGCGCTTGTCGAACTGCTTGGCAGGGATTTCGACTTTTCGGCACTTACCGAAGTAGACGAGGCAATTCGCCTCGATATCGTCGACAATCTGCCCAACGAGCAAATCGCCCAAGCCGTTCAGGAACTCGATTCCGATGACGCAGTGTACATTCTGGAGGACCTCGATCAGGAGGACCAGGATGAAATCCTGGCGCAGCTGCCTTTCACCGAGCGCATCAGGCTGCGCCGTTCACTGGCCTATCCGGAGGAGAGCGCCGGCCGGCGCATGCAGACCGAATTCGTCGCGGTGCCGCCATTCTGGACGGTCGGGCAGACGATCGACTACATGCGCGAAGACAACAATCTGCCCGAGCGCTTCAGCCAGATCTTTGTCATCGATCCACTTTTCAAGCTGCTCGGTGCCATCGACCTGGACCAGGTTCTGCGGACCAAACGCACGGTCAAGGTCGAGGACATCATGCATGAGACACGTCATGCGATTCCCGCGACGATGGATCAGGAAGAGGCCGCGCGCGAATTTGAACAGTACGATTTGCTCTCGGCAGCCGTCGTCGACGAGAACGAGCGGCTTGTCGGCGTGCTGACCATCGATGACGTCGTTGACGTGATCCAGCAGGAGGCCGAGGAAGATCTGATGCGCATGGGCGGTGTCGGCGACGAGGAACTGTCCGACACGGTCATGACCACCTCGCGGGCGCGGTTGCCGTGGCTGACGGTGAATCTGGGCACTGCGATCCTGGCCTCTCTCGTTATTGGACTTTTCGACGCGACGATCCAGCAGATGGTGGCGTTGGCGGTACTGATGCCGATTGTCGCGTCTATGGGCGGCAATGCAGCCACACAGACGATGACGGTGACCGTTCGGGCCCTGGCTACCAAGGATATCGATATCTACAATGCCAGCCGGATCATCCGGCGCGAGGCAACCGTCGGCATCCTGAATGGCGTGTTTTTTGCAGTCCTGGTGGGGCTGATTGCAGGGCTCTGGTTTTCAGATGCCGCCCTTGGCCAGATCATCGGCGTCGCCATGATCATCAACATGGTGGCGGCAGCCCTTGCCGGCATACTCATTCCCCTGGTCCTCGACCGATTCGGCGCCGACCCCGCGATCGCATCTTCGGTCTTCGTCACCACGGTCACCGACGTGGTCGGCTTCTTCGCCTTCCTCGGGCTTGCATCGTGGTGGCTGCACCTAGGCTGACCGTATCCCCCGGATTCCGCTTTTCAATTTCACGTGTTTGACTTTTACGTAAGTGCAATGCCAAAGTCCGCCGCTGGCTGACTTTGGGGTGGGAACGGATGCGGGAATACTATTCGATCACGGAACTGACCCGAGAGTTCGATATTTCGACCAGAACGTTGCGGTTCTATGAGGATGAGGGCCTGATCCAGCCGATTCGGCGCGGTCGCACGCGGCTATTCAAGCCCTCTGACCGTCATCTAGTCCGCCAGATCCTGCGCGGCAAGAGAATCGGCTTTTCGATCAACGAGATTCGCGAAATCATCCAGATGTACAAGACGCCACCTGGCGAGGTGGGGCAACTCAAGCTGATGATCCGCAAAATCGAGGAAAAACGTGAAGACTTGCGCCAGAAGCGCCGCGACCTCGAAGAGACGCTTGCCGAACTCGACGATGCCGAAGAATCCTGTGTCGAACGGCTGGCCGAATTGGGCGTCAATACCTGATTAGAAGCGTTCCGGCTGAGCCTGGAAGACTGCCGGGACTGGTGTCTTATTCACACCCAGCGACGGACCCGCTTGGCATAGTCGAGGTATTTCTTGCCGAATTTTTCTTTCAGGATTTTTTCCTCGCGTTCGATCGCAAGTTTCTGGGTCGCAAATGCGCCGACGATGGCGAGCACCAGGAACCACGCGATGCCCGTTATCAGTCCGACACCGACCAGCAGCAGCGTGTCGGCAAGATAGATCGGATTGCGGCTGATCGAGAATGCCCCGCCGGTCACCAGATGGTCTGGCACTGCATTCGGATTGATCGTCGTCTTGGCGCGTCTCATTGTTTGCACGGCGCTGTAGAAGAGCGCTGCAAAAGCCAGCAGTGACAGCCAGCCAGCGGCGACGAGTATGTCGGAGAATGGCGAACTGAACCAGGGCAGAGGAAAGATGAAATGCAGTATGACGCTGATGGCAATCGCTGCGACATAGATCAAGGGTGGCAACGGCACCACGCCGGGCTTTTTTGCACCATCATTCATTCGGATTCCCCCTCCAGAATCGCGTTGTCCGTCTTGTCGGTGCAGATCTGCGCTATCTCCTGCACGCGCGACTGAACTTCCGCGCTCTCGTCGCCCGCGACGACGTTCTTGAATATGTTTTCGTCCTCCAGGTTTTCGATCATGCAGCCACAATAGCGCGGGCAGAATTCGGTGTCGCGCGTTTCCGCGCAGGAGGCTTCGCAATAATGCGCGAAATTGGCTTGCTGTGTTTGTTGCGAAGGAGGCGCGACCTGGGCAAGTAACCAGACGCAGGCGAGGAGCACCGGCTGGTGGATGAGATAGAATGCCAGACTGTGACGGCCGGCCAACGCCAGCGGACCCGCCCAGTTGCCGACATGAAGCCCGGACAGCCAGGCGAGCAGGCCGGTTTGCCTGGCGATCTTTGCGGCAGCCATGCCGGCCAGGACAGCGCTGAACCAGGGAAAGACGGGTACGTAGTCATTGGAGCGGGGAAACGTCTCCGACAGGCCTGTCCACCACCACCAGAAATCGTCGAAGAATGATGATCGGAGAAAATGCGGTGCGATGATCACGAAGCCGGCTGCCAGCAGCGTCAAAACTGCCGGCAGTCGCAGGAATGCGAGGCCGAGGACGCTGGCCAGCGCGATCTCGTGCAGGATGCCGAAGAAGATGAAGCCGCTCGGCGTTGCAATGCGCGTGGCCACAGAAATTGCAAGTGCTGCCCCGGCAACCATGGCAAGGCGACGGAAATAACCCGGCCATCTGATGCCCTGCGCGTGGGCGAGGAAGAGACTCACCCCGGCCAGAAAAAGGAAGCTTGATGCAATCGAGCGGGCAAACAGCTTCCATCCGCCCACAGCAGTCATTCCCGGTTCAACGTAGCCGAAAAACTCCAGGTCCCAGGTCAGATGATAGACGGCCATAGCCAGCAGGGCGATGCCGCGCGCAATGTCGAGGGCGTCGATGCGCTGTCTGGGAAGATGTTGTTCGTGCACTTGTTGAACTATTCGAGGATGCTGACGGGACATGTGGTTCGCTTACACCGTTAGCACGGCGGGTGCTGGACGATACAGGAAATGAGGATGGGCTTCAGGCGACATCGCAACCCAATTTCGTGACCGCGACCAGGCCCGATTTTGGTCCACACTGTGACAAAAGCCAGCCAGCCCGGATTTTCGCCGTCTGCTGGTCGAATTCCTGATATCGGCTTGGCCCTGCGACTGGCTATCCTGGCAGGTCTCATGATTCTTGCAGGCACATGGCAACTCAGGTTCGGCACCCCATCTGGCTTCCCGCCGTACCGCCGGCCGGGGCCCGGACATTCGCCAGCCTCTATGGTCTAGAATCCTTTGCTCGCGCGTCGATCGCCAGCGTCATTCCAATTCAGGCCTACGAAATTCTGAAGAGCGAGCAGGGGGTCTCGATCCTCTACACGATCGTCGCGCTTCTGGGCCTTTCGGCAACGCTTTTCATGCCGATGCTGATCGCGCGATTCTCCCGGCGCTGGGTCTATACGGCAGGCGTCGGCCTGCTGGCATTCGGTTCCGTGCTTTTTCTGACCGGTACGCTGACCGGGCAGTTGCTCGGCATGCTGTCGAGGGTGATGGGCGCCAGTGCGCTCGGCATTACGCTTAACCTCTACATCATGGATCATATCAAGAAGACGGAGTTCATCCGTTCGGAGTCGCTCCGCATGGCATGGTCGATGCTTGGCTGGACAGCCGGGCCGACGCTTGGAATTGTGCTTTACACGCATTTCGGCATCATCGCGCCACATGCAGTCGTGATCGCCTTCTGCTCAGTCCTTCTTGTCCTGTTTTGGTACTACCGGCTTGGCGACAACCGGCAGATCCGGCCAGGCAAGACGAGGCCGGCAAACCCGCTTGCCAATATCGGGCGCTTCGTCGCGCAGCCGCGCCTGAGGCTTGCATGGCTCATTGCCTTCGGCCGCTCGTGCTTCTGGACCACATTCTTCGTCTATGGACCACTTCTCATGGTGGTTACGGGCGAGGGAGCGCTGGCGGGTGGACTGCTGGTGTCGGCCGGCAACGCACTGTTGTTCACAGCGGTCTTCTGGGGGCGAGCCGGCAAGCGCTTTGGCGCGCGCAACATCATGGCGCTGGCATTCTTCGCAATGACTGCGTCTCTTTTTGCGGCCGGTCTTTTCGGGGAATTGCTGCCACTGGTAGCCGGCTTTTTCCTGCTCTGCTGTGCCTGCTTTGCCATCGCTCTCGATGCACTGGGCTCAACAGCCTTCATGCGCGCCGTCCGCTCCTACGAGCGGCCCCAGATGTCAGCAGTCTATCGCACCTATCTCGACTTTTCCGAGCTGCTGCCGCCACTCGCCTATTCGATTGTTCTGGCTTTTTCCGGGCTCGGCGGCGTGTTCGTGACACTCGGTGTCTTCACCGCGATCTGCGGTCTGCTCACCTGGCGCTATCTGCCGAAGTCGATGTGAGGTCATTGAGCGCGCGGTGCTTGGCGCGAACCCATTCGTGGAACCGGTAAAGCTCGTATTCCTCCGGCATCAGCACGCCAGCATCGAAGCGGCGCGAATGCAGGCCTTTCTGATTTATCTCGCAGACACCAGCGTCTTCTTCGAGAACCTGGATGCCGAAGGAGACAATGTTGTCGAGCGCTTCGGCGGAGGGTGACGCCTCGGGGAACAGCCACTCTGCTTTCAGGGCGGTCTGTTCCGGTCCAAGCGGCGAGAGGCGGACGATCCGCACATAGTCGACATGCCCGACGATGAACATTGAAGGCATGTTCATCGCATAGGTCTGGCCGTTGGCCCGTTCGGCTTCTGTAAGGCCTGTGAATTGTGGTCCGTGCGACTGTCCATCGGCCGACCACGTTTCGGCTCCTATGCGCAGCCGGCCCGAATATTCCGGTGCTTCATTATCGGCGTGACGCTCCCATTGAGGATCGTCATGTCTGGCCATCATGCCTCGCCCATAGATCGGCACCAGTTGCGAAAGATTCTTATGGACGCCAGGACAGTGCAGGCATTCGTTGAAATTGTCCCAGAATATCTTCCAGTTGCAGTTCATCACTTTCGTGAAGACATGACCGGAAACCAGCGTCTCAAGAGGCCAGTTGGTGAGGTCTGCGGAGCCGGAATCGAAACTTTCGGAAAGGCTCTCGCCCACAGCTGAATCGAGATTGACGAAGACCAATCCGCGCCAGACCGACAGTGAAACCCGATGCAGCGGGTAGTCTGTCTTGTCGAAACCTTCAGGCAGGGTCGTCGAGGGGACGCGGATGAGCTCACCGCGCAGCGAATAGGACCACGAATGATAGGGGCACGTCAGAAGCCGCGCCTTGAGGCGTCCGGATTGCGCGGCGCAAAGCTGCGAGCCGCGGTGACGGCAGGTGTTGTGAAAGGCGCGCAGCACACCCGTCTCGTCGCGAACCAGGAGGACTTCCTGGGTGCCGATGGTGACGATCCGGTAGCCGAGCGGCTCGGCGATGTCGGCCTCGCGACAGACATGGACCCAGCTCCGGTACCATATGGCTTCCAGGTCGCGCCGGTACTCGGTCGCGTTAGTATAGCTTGAGGCCGGCAGTGTCCGGACCGTCCGTGGAAGGCCGTTGTAGTGTTTGCTTTGCTGGTCAGTCTGGTTCATCGGCAGGTCTCCGAGGCTCAAGCCGATACCGTGCTGCGGCCCTTGTCAAGCGACCGCCATGACTGCTGGCGGCAGTCTGGTTCCCTGCATGCTGTGCCGTGCCGGCGGCGCCTGCCGGTGCGTTGCCTGGCCGGGGCGACGGACGACGCGCGCCACTAGCGCCTGGCCGCGAGAATTCTTGCAAGGGTATAGCACAGGAGCGACAGAGCAGGGGTCTCGATGTCGGTTTATGGTTTGCCGGCAGGTGGATTCTATTCTATGATCTCCCATGTCGTCGGTTCCGAAAGGACCGAGAGGGAATGCGGTGCGGGCTTTTGCCCAAAGCCGTGGCTGCCCCCGCAACTGTAAGCGGTAGCTCTCCCCAAAGGCCACTGAAGCGATTGCTTTGGGAAGGCGGGGAAGGGTGACGATCCGCGAGCCAGGAGACCTGCCGGCGACTGAAGTCAACAAGGTGCCCTCGGGTGGAGGGTGAAAGGACAGTTTTGATGAATACCGTTTCTGCTTCCCTGGGGTCTGCCACATCCTCTGCATCGCGCACCATTCAGCTTGGCGCCGCAGCAGTGCTCGGGCTGTTCGTTATCGGCTTCGTGGGCTTCTCCCATGCCGAGATCGTCCACAATGCCGGCCACGACTATCGGCATTC
>JBBSOT010000062.1:0-18866 GCA_038259455.1 Hyphomicrobiales bacterium
GCGCCCCTTCCCTGCTGACCAGCCTTTGACCTGGCTGGAGCGACAATTGCAGCCGCCTGCCATCAGACGCATCGACGATGCCTATCTGCGCCAGGCGGCGTGCCAACTGCCGCGGCGCACGGACCACTTCCGCAAGGCTGCGAGCGCCCTGCGGCAAAGCCGGGTCGCCCGCCGGCATGTCGGCTTCGCCCCAGTGAACAGGAGCCGCATGATCGAGAGCAGCGTCCAGATCCTCGCCGAGTGCCGCACCAAGGGCCGTCTCGAACCCGCGATCGACCGAGATCTGCTCAAGCACGGCCGGAAAGAGATCGCCGGATGCAGCGTTGATAATCTTGGCCAGCGTGCGGGCTTCGGTCTCGATCCGTGCCAGCTCCGCCCGGGCTTCCTGCAAGGGCGGGCGGGCCGCGTTTTCGGCGAGTCTCGCCTGTGCGGCTGCTTTTTCAGTGAACCCGGCAGCGGCCTCGGCTTCCTCCAATGCAGCCTGGGCGGCGTCGGCAAGCAGCCTTTTTTGCGCCGGGTCGGCAAGACCGGCCATCTTGGCGGCGATCTCGGCGGTTTCGGCCTCTACCGCGGCAAGCTGCTTTTCAAGGCGGTCGCGTCGTTCGCCGGTTTCATGCAGCCGGCGTTCAAGCTGGTTGCGCGTCGCCACCGCCTCGGCCCGCTCGGCGGTCAGTCCTTCCAACGCTTCTTCGCTGACCTTGAGCGCAGCGGTCGCCATATCGAGCGCTTCGCGCGTCGCGGTTTCGCGTTCGAGTGAAGATGAGCTCTCGTGACGAAGCGTGGCCTCCTCGTCATCGAGCCGCTTCAGAATGTCTGCATTGTCGCCGACCATCTGCTCCTCACGAGCAATGTCGGCGTCCAGCTGCTGCAGTCGTCTGTTGTATTCGGCATGGCGCGAACGGATACGCTCGGCCTCTTCCTCAATCTGCGACCTGGCAATCGATAGGCGCTGATAAGCGGCAGCGGCAGCGGCTTCGGCATCGCGCAGTTCCGGCAACCGGTGCGCACCAACCGCTTGTGCCTTGGCCGCATCCATCTGCGCCGAAGCGCGCTCGCCGACCACCGATGTAGCCACCGCCAGCGCCGATTGGGCTTCGGCTTCCTGGGTCTTGGCCAGCGCCCATCGCAAGTGCAGCAGCGTTGCCTCCGCCTTGCGAATGTCGGCCGAGAGATTCTTGAACCGTGAAGCCTGGCGCGCCTGGCGTTTCAGACTTTCGATCTGGCCCTCGAGTTCGCCGACAACATCGTCCAGACGCTCCAGGTTCTGTTCAGCCGCGCGCAGCCTGAGTTCCGCCTCGTGCCGCCTGGTATGCAGACCGGAAATGCCGGCAGCTTCCTCGAGCAGAGCACGGCGTGCCTGCGGCTTGGCCTGGATCAATTCGCCGATGCGCCCCTGGCCGACCATGGAGGGCGAGCGGGCGCCGGTCGACTGGTCGGCAAAAAGCAGCTGCACGTCCTTGGCGCGGGCATCCTTGCCATTGATACGATAGACGGAGCCTGCCTCGCGCTCGATGCGGCGCGAGACCTGCAACTCGTCGGCATCGTTGAAGGCGGCCGGCGCCGTGCGGTCGTGATTGTCGAGGAAAAGCGTTACTTCAGCAGTGTTGCGAGCGGGACGGGTGCCGGATCCGGAAAAGATCACATCGTCCATGCCGGATGCGCGCATGTTCTTGTACGAGCTCTCGCCCATGACCCAGCGCAATGCTTCGACGAGATTGGACTTGCCGCAGCCATTTGGACCGACCACGCCGGTCAGGCCGCGCTCTATCACGAACTCGCCAGGCTCGACGAAGGATTTGAAACCGAGGAGACGAAGCCGCGAGAACTTCATCGGCGCGGGTCCGCAGGCGCGCCGAAGCGCGCCTTGCCGCTCGCGGCCAAAGCGTCAGAGCATGCCGTCGATAATCGCCGACATTTCCTCAATCGTCAGTGCCCCCTTGTAGGTATTGCCGTTGATGAAGAAGGTTGGCGTGGAGTCCACCTTGAATTCATCCGCGCCGCGCTTTTGCACCGCTCTCACTTCGTCCAGAAGTTTCTGGTCCGTCAAGCATGCCTCGAAGGACTCCTGTGAAAAACCGGCAAGTTTCGAGATCTGAAGCAATGCGTCCTTGGCATTCTCGACGGCTGCCCAATTGCGCTGCTGCTTGAACAGGACATCGACCATTGGGTAATAGTTGTCACCCGAACAGCGCGCCAGCATGAAGCCTGCCTCGGCGCGCGGGTCGAACGGGAATTCGCGCAGGATCAGCCTGGCCTTGCCGGTCTCGATATACTTGGTCTTCAGTTCCGGAAGGGTCTTCTCGTGAAATTGCGCGCAATGCGGGCACGTCATCGAGGCGTATTCGACAATCGTCACCGGAGCATCGGCCTCGCCGAGCATCTTGTCCGGCAACGCACCTTCCTTGAGAAGCGCGGTCATGTCGACCGAGCCCTGCGAAGCTGGGGCAGTGCCGGCAGGTGTCTGGGCAATGGCCTTGTCGCCGGATTCGCTGCATGCGGCAACGATCATGCCCGCCGGTACGGCAAGCAGCGTCGAAAGGATGGTTCTACGGGACAAGGAACGAATCATGCGAATCACCTGACAATCGATTGATAATGCGATGCCTCAGCACCAGAAAGCGAGACTTGGCGCGAATTAGGGCATACCGGTGCCCAATCCAACCGTCAAATCCGGCAATGCGTTCACGATAGCGCGAGCCGTGGTCAGGATTGTGTCTTCCTGCTTCCAATAATCGTCGCGCCCAGCCGCTCCAGGGAAGCGCGCAGATCGTCGTCATCGATCTTGTCGACTGTGCTTGAAATCCTTGATTTTTCCGCGGGAAGCAGCGCTCGCAGGCCCGGTTTGGGCCTGGCGGCGCTGGTTGCCATCGGCTTTTGCACGATCTTGATTCTGCCGATGGCGGCGAATCCAAGAAACGCATTGACGCGACCGATGATCTCGCCGGTCTCATGCTGCAGATAGAGCGCTGCGGCGCCCTCGCAGGCGATGATCAGCGTTGCGGGCTCGAACGGATCATCCTCGTGGGCGCGGCGGGGCCACTGTATCTTCTCCGGCCGGGACTGACTGGCAAGGCGCGGCCCGACGATCTCGTCCCAAGATTGCACCAGGCCGATTGAAATGCCGGCCCGCTTGCGCATGACCGGATCAAGGATCGCTGTCGCCAGATCGCTGATCGCAACAGGATTGCGGTCAGCCCATTTCCCTGCCATGTCGGATTTCCGATGCCTTCTTCAACTCACCAGCACGATACGCCAGATCCGGATAGAATGGCACCCTTCGACGTGACTTCCACAGCGCCTGCAGGACAGGACAACAACGTCCCCGAACGCCTTCTCGCTTGGTATGACACCCATCATCGCGACCTGCCGTGGCGCGTTTCGCCGGGCGAACTGCGCAAAGGCGTGCGGCCTGACCCCTACCGCGTGTGGATGTCGGAAATCATGCTGCAGCAGACGACGGTCGAGACCGTAAAACCCTATTTTCGCAGGTTCGTCGACGCATGGCCGACGGTTGCCGCGCTCGCCGCTGCCGAGACCGAAGACGTCATGAAGGCGTGGGCCGGGCTTGGCTATTACTCACGGGCCCGCAATTTGAAGAAATGCGCCGATCTCGTCGCGGCGCTGCCAGACGCCCGATTTCCCAATAACGAAGCGGCACTGCGCGAGTTGCCCGGTATCGGTGCGTACACGGCGGCTGCCGTGGCAGCCATTGCCTTTGACCGCCCGGCAGCCGTCGTGGATGGCAATGTTGAGCGCGTGATGGCGCGGCTTTATGCGCTTCGCATTCCCCTGCCCGAGGCCAAGCCGAAGATCCACGCCTTGCTTGTGAGCATGGTGCCCGCGGCGCGGCCGGGCGATTTTGCCCAGGCGATGATGGATCTGGGCGCCACGATCTGCACGCCGAGGCGACCGCGATGCATGCTTTGTCCAGTCCGCACCGACTGTCTTGCATTGGTCGAGGGTGACCCCGAACTGCTGCCGATAAAGGCGCCGAAACCCGACAAACCGTTGCGCCGCGGTGCCGCATTTGTCGCCGTTCGCGAAGACGGCGCCGTGCTGCTTCGAACGCGTCCCGACAAGGGATTGCTCGGTGGCATGAGCGAGGTTCCCACGACCGGCTGGACAGCCAGAATTGACGGTGAGACCAGCGATAACGCGGCGCCGTTTCCAGCGACATGGCGGAGAGCCAGCCAGATTACACACGTTTTCACCCATTTTTCGCTTGAACTCGACGTCTTTGTGGCAAATGTCGCGGGCATCTCAGCGCCCGACGGTCACCGCTGGTCGCCAGCGTCCACCCTGCACGGCGAGGCGCTCCCGACGGTCATGAAAAAGGTCATCGAATCGGCTATTCCCGGTGCAACGAAAGCGCCAGGAACCCGCAGTCCCAGGGAGTAACATGACAGAGATCCGTCACATTGTTTTCGACATCGGCAGGGTGCTGATCCATTACGATGCCGAATTGCCTTTCCTGCGGCTCATCCCGGACGCGGGTGCACGCAAATGGTTCTTCGACAATGTGTGCACGTCCCCCTGGAACATCGAACAGGATCGCGGCCGGACGTGGGAGGAGGCGGAGGCCGAGCTTCTGGCGACCTATCCCGATCATGAAGACAATATCCGCAATTTCCGGCGCCACTGGCACGAGATGGTGCCGCATGCATATGACGAAAGCGTCGCCCTGATGGAGCGCCTTATCGACAGCGGCCATGACGTCACGCTCTTGACCAACTGGGCGTCCGATACGTTTGTCGAGGCTCGTGCGCGCTTTCCGTTCCTCGACAAACCGCGCGGCATCACCGTGTCTGGCGAGATCCGCGCAATCAAGCCGGACCGCGCCATCTACGACCATCACGTTCAAAGTTTCGACCTGGAACCGGCCGCGTCGTTGTTCATCGACGACAGCCCGAAGAATGTCGATGGCGCAAAGGCTGCCGGGTGGCAGGCGGTGCTGTTTACCGACGCACCGACACTGGAGGCGGATCTGGTACGGCTAGGCGTGAAGTTCTAGAACGCCGGTCAGGCGCCGGCGCGCTCCATGCCAAGCCGCGCGATACGGCGTAGCTCGTCGATCTGGGTAAGGCCGCCGCTGCGCTCATAGTGCCAGAACGTCCAGCCATTGCAGGCGTCCAGCCCTTGTACCACGGCACCTACCTTGTGGATCGAGCCGGCCGTGTCACCGACTGCGAGCGTCCCATCGGCCCGCACGCGCGCAGCCCAGCGCTTCTTGGAATCGTAAAGCACGGTACCGGGTTTCATGACGCCTGCGTCGAGCAGACTGACAAAGGCAACACGCGGCTCTGCCCGCTTGCTCGGCATGCCTTCGAGATCGGCAAGGTTCATCGGAACGACGTCGTCGATGCGTACCTTTGCGGCATCAATGTAGTCCTGCTCGCGTTCAACCCCGACAAAGTTGCGGCCGAGACGCTTGGCTACCGCACCGGTCGTACCGGAACCGAAGAAAGGGTCGAGCACAAGGTCGCCGGGCTTTGTGGAAGCCAGCATGATACGCGCCAAAAGCGCCTCCGGCTTCTGCGTCGGGTGCAGCTTCTCGCCCTTGTCGTTCTTGAGGCGCTCATTGCCGGTGCAGATCGGAAAAAGCCAATCGGAGCGCATCTGAATGTCGTCGTTGGACGCCTTGAGCGCATCGTAGTTGAACGTGTAGCCTTTGCCCTTCTGGTCGCGTGAGGCCCAGATCATCGTCTCATGGGCATTCTGGAACCGTCTGCCACGAAAATTTGGCATCGGGTTGGTCTTGCGCCAGACGACGTCATTGAGGATCCAGAAGCCCAGATCCTGCATGGTGGCGCCGACCCTGAAGATGTTGTGATAGGAGCCGATCACCCAGATCGTACCGTTTGGCTTCAGTACGCGGCGCACCGCAAGTAGCCATGCACGGGTAAAGGCGTCATAGGCGGCAAAGCTGTCGAACTGGTCCCAATGATCGTCGACCGCATCGACCCTGGACTGGTCGGGACGCAGCAGTTCCCCCTCCAGTTGGAGGTTGTAGGGCGGGTCGGCAAACACCACGTCGACCGAGTTGTCTGGAAGCTTTTCGAGCGCGGCGACACAGTCGCCCTTGAGGATGCTGTTCAGCCACTTCGGCTGTCCTGCACCGGAGATTTCATGATCGAGGAGCGCTGCTGCAGCCATTGTGACACCCGGTTTACGCGTTACAGTTCAGTCTCCGTTATGGTTACCGTTTAGCGTAAATATTTAATGAAGCGCCGCTGGCAATTTGCGGATCGGGACACCATCGTGTATGGCGCGCCGCACCCTCACCCCTCGCCACCGAGACGCGAGAAGAACTCCTGGATCCCCGATGCCTCAGCCAGAACTTGTCATTTTCGACTGCGACGGGGTGCTCGTCGACAGCGAGTTTCTTGCCGCGGCAGCGGAGGCCGAACTGCTAACCGCAGCAGGCTATCCGATCAGCGGCGAGGAGATTTCAGAGCTCTATTCCGGCCTGACCTTCAGCGACATCATGCTGAGAATCGAGGAAAAGGCAGCGATCCCCCTACAGGCCTCACTGATCGGGCAGGCAGAGGCACTGGTCGACCGCAGATTGAAAGCCAAGGTCCGCGCGATCGAGGGGGCGCACGAGGCCGCCGCCAGTGTCTCCGTCAAGCGCTGCGTCTGCTCCAATTCGAGCACCGAACGTCTCGAGATGATGTTGACCAAAACGGGGCTGATGCCATTCTTTTCGGACCGCATCTTTTCGTCGCTCGACACGCCGTCAAAGAAACCGAAGCCTGCGCCGGACGTTTTTCTTCATGCAGCCCAGACATTGGGGGCCAATCCCGCCAACACCTTCGTGATCGAAGATTCCGTTCATGGCATAGCCGGTGCCAGGGCTGCGAAGATGCGGGTGATTGGTTTCACCGGAGCAACCCACAGTTATCCCGGCCATGCGGACGCACTGACCGAGGCCGGTGCCGAGACTGTCATCCACCGGTGGGCGGATTTCCCAGGGGTCGTGGCTGCGCTGTCGGAATGGTCTGCCGAGGTTTAGGTTGGCCTACTCGGCAGTCTTCTTTTTCGCCGGACCGGCATCGAAACCGGCGAATACCTGGAGGCTCCGCTCGGCGGGGATCGGCACTGTAACGTTGGGATCGTTGAAGACGAACTGGGTGACCTGGGTTCCGACCGCCACCTGATAGTCATGCAACTGCGAGTACAGGACCTCGCCGCCACGAACAACAGCGATCCGGATCGGCATGTTGATGGTTCCGGCAACGACCGCCGGACCTGGAACGACGCGCCCGGCCACGGCGACGTTCATGGTGAGCATACCGTCAGCCCGGCTGCAACTTCGCGTCACATCTCCAATCGATGCCTGATAGGCAAGCTTGGCCGGATCATCTTCCCCGCCCTTGACGTACTTGTTGAAGGAACCTGTGTCGGCCTTCAGCGTGACCTTGGGACAGTAGCCCAGCAAGTCGCTGGCCAGGACCTTGTTCGGATCAGGTTCGTTGCTCTTCGGCTGGCCGCCAAGCTTTAAAATGTTTCCGGCATCGCCCGACTGGCATCCGGCAACGCCAAGGAGAACGCCCGCAACCGCAAAGGCCGCCAGAGAGCGACCGTGTATTGATCGACGCAACATGAACCGATATTCCCTTTCGAAATGCCGCCGCTCTATAGCAACCGCGCGGCAAAAATGCGACTGACAGATCGCACAATTCCGCAGCCGGGTTCATAGCCGGCTGCACCGATGTAACGGACGGACAAGCATGCACTATGTCAGTACGCGCGGCGAAGCGCCTGAACTTGGTTTTTCGGATGCGGTCCTTGCTGGGCTGGCGCGCGATGGCGGATTGTACGTGCCGAAAGAATGGCCGCATTTCAGCGCTGCCGAGATCCGCGCCATGCGCGGGCTCTCCTATCCGGATCTTGCCATTCGTATCCTGACACCCTTTCTTGGCGGCGAGATTGCGCCTGCGACTTTCGAGAAACTGGTTCGAGAAGCCTATGCGACCTTCACCCATGATGCGGTTTGCCCGCTGGTGCAGAGCGACGCAAACTGCTTCGTGCTGGAATTGTTCCATGGTCCGACACTGGCCTTCAAGGACGTTGCGATGCAACTGCTCGCTCGGCTCATGGACCACATACTTGCCGAGCGCGGCCAGCACGCGACGATAGCCGGCGCCACGTCTGGCGACACGGGCGGCGCCGCGGTCGACGCCTTTGCCGGACGTGACCGCACGGATATATTCATCCTCTACCCCCACGGGAAAGTCTCGGACGTTCAGCGACGTCAGATGACCACGTCCAGTGCTGCGAACGTCCATGCCTTGGCCATCGAAGGAAATTTCGACGACTGCCAGGCGCTGGTGAAGGAGATGTTCAACGACCATGCATTCCGCGACCGGGTCTCGTTGTCGGGCGTCAATTCCATCAACTGGGCGCGCATCATGGCTCAGATCGTCTATTTCTTCTCGTCAGCGCTATCGCTTGGAAGCCCCGACCGCCCGGTATCCTTCACGGTGCCGACAGGAAACTTTGGCGACATCTTCGCCGGCTACGCGGCCAAGCGCATGGGCCTGCCCATCGATCGCCTGGTCATTGCAACCAATGACAATGATATTCTGGCAAGGACCCTCGACACGGGCGAATACCTGACCAAGGGCGTCGTCGAGACGAGTTCGCCGTCGATGGATATCCAGGTGTCTTCCAATTTCGAGCGCCTGCTGTTCGAAGAGGGCAACCGGGATTCTTCATCCGTCAGGCGATACATGGACAGCCTCAAGCAGTCCGGCGGATTTACCATCGATGCCGGGACGATGACGCGCATCCGCGCCGGTTTCGATGCCGGGCGAGCCGATGTCGAGGAAGCCGCTGCAACGATCAGGGAAATGCTCGCCTCGAATGGATACCTCCTCGATCCGCACACGGCGACGGCGATGCGTGTTGCCAAGGCCAAGCGCTCCGGCGACACACCGATGATCGTGCTCTCGACAGCGCATCCAGCCAAGTTCCCTGCGTCGGTCGAAAATGCGTGCGGGGTGCGCCCCGCGCTGCCTGAGCGGCTGGGGGGCTTGATGACAGCCGAGGAAAGGTTCACGGTACTTCCATCCGATCTCAAAATGATGGAAGATCACATAAGCCGCCTCGCGCGAGCGGCGCGTTAGGGAGCATTGTTCATATGGGTGTTGAGGTAAGCCGTCTGTCGAACGGCCTGACAGTCGCCACCGAAACCCTGCCAAGCATGGAATCCGTTGCACTCGGTGTCTGGATCAAGTCCGGCGCCCGGAACGAACGCGACAATGAACATGGAATGGCACATCTTCTTGAACACATGGCGTTCAAGGGAACATCACGGCGGACGGCATTCCAGATTGCCTCCGACATCGAGGATGTCGGGGGTGAGATCAACGCTGCGACGAGCGTTGAAACAACGTCCTACTATGCCCGCGTGCTGCGCGATGACGTGCCGCTGGCCGTCGATATCTTGTCCGACATTCTGACGGAGTCGAAATTCGATCCCGACGAACTGGAGCGGGAACAGAACGTCATCCTCCAGGAGATCGGCGCCGCGCACGACACGCCCGACGATGTCGTGTTCGACAAATTCACCGAGACCGCCTACCGCCACCAGACGATTGGCCGCTCGATTCTGGGCACGCCAGAGACTGTCCAGTCCTTCACCTCGGCGCAAATCCACGACTATATCGAGCGCCAATACGGTGCTGAGCGCATGATCGTTGTGGCTGCCGGGGACATCAAGCACGATGCCTTCGTCCGCGAAGTCGAGAAGCGACTGGGTTCATTTCGCGAAAAGGCCGAAAGCGCGGTCCCCAAATACGCACAATATGTCGGTGGTGACTTCCGGGAAAACCGCGACCTGATGGATGCACAGATTATCCTCGGATTCGAGGGCCGCGCTTACCATGTGTGCGATTTCTATGCCTCGCAGGTTCTTTCCATGATCTTGGGCGGCGGCATGTCGTCGAGGCTTTTCCAGGAAGTGCGCGAAAAGCGCGGCCTGTGCTACTCGGTCTACGCATTTCACTGGGGTTTTTCCGACACCGGAATTTTCGGAGTTCATTCAGCTACCGGCCAGAGCGATATTGCCAAGCTCATTCCGGTGATCGTCAGCGAACTCCAGAAGGCAGGCGATGGCATCCGCCAGGATGAACTTGACCGCGCCCGTGCACAATATCGCGCCGGCCTGATCATGTCGGCCGAAAGCTGTGCAAGCCGCGCCTCGCAGATCGCCCGGCAATTGCTGCTGTTTGGTAGACCGATCGCGAAGGAAGAACTTATGGAGCGGTTGTCTGCGCTGACGGTAGATCGTCTGAGCGATCTGTCGGGAAGACTGTTTTCGACAACGCCAACCGTGGCTGCTGTCGGCCCGATCGGATCGCTCGCTCCCTACGAGTCGATTCGCGACGTTCTCCCCCGAACCGAAATGGACCTGCGCAAACGCGCGGTATGAGGACGGACGCGGATCATGTTCGCGTTTCCTTTTCTGCATCCCACTCTGCCGCCAATACGGGGCAAGCGTATCTTCCTTCGGATGCCGGCAGCACGCGACTATCGCGAGTGGGCGCAATTGCGTGGCGATAGCCGCTCTTTTCTGGAGCCATGGGAACCGCGCTGGGCATCCGACGAGCTCGGGCATCCGGCGTGGCGGCAAAGGCTTAGCCGGTATCGTAAGGACTTTGCCCAGGGTTCGGCTTTGGCGTTCTTCATTTTTGACGCTTCGAGCGGGGCGCTCCTTGGTGGAATAACGCTTGGAAATATCCGCCGGGGCGTCGCCCAGTCCGGCCATATCGGTTACTGGCTCGGCGAAACAAATGCCGGCAAAGGGCTCATGGTTGAGGCACTAGATCTGCTTTCCCGCTATGCCTTTGAAACGATCCGGTTGCACCGGGTCGAGGCTGCCTGTATTCCCAGCAATACAAGGTCGGTCCGAGTGCTTGAAAAAGTCGGATTTACGCGCGAAGGGCTTTTGCGATCATACCTGAAGATCAACGGCAGCTGGCAGGACCATTACCTGTACGGGCTGGTGTCGGAAGATCGGCGAAACGCCACGGCAAAGGACTGATGTTGGCGAACTGCTTCATAACCAGAAAAATCGCGGCCCTCATTCTTGCGGCGATCACGCTGCTTTGCGCTGCATCGATGGCTCAGGCGATCGAGCCTATCAAGATATCGCGCGACAATGTGGCCCTCGATCTGTCCGGCGCGGTGCAGATCTACCAGAACCAGGGCGAGAACTTCCAGATTTCCACCGCACCTGGACCCGACGGCATTGTGCGTCGCATCGAGGTGGAGGCAAATGACGAGAGGTCTACTGGCGACTGGGCCGTGTTTGCGCTCGCCAACACGACGGACCAGCAGCTTGACCGGCTGATCGTCGCGCCGCATTTTCGCCTTGTAAACTCCGGCCTGTTCTGGCCCGATCTTGGCTCCAGCCGGGTCGCCGCCATTACGCCGAGCGAGGGGTTTGCGCTGGATCGTCAGGCCAGTCCCGACGCCGACGTCTTCCTGGTGACCCTCAATCCGGGAACCGTCGTCACCTTCATTGCCGAACTGGCATCGCCGCACCTGCCGCAGGTCTATCTCTGGGATCCCGAGCCCTACAAGGACTCGGTCAACTCCTACACGCTCTATCGCGGCATCGTCATCGGCATTGCCGGACTGCTCGCCCTCTTCCTGACCATCCTGTTCGTCGTCAAGGGAACCTCGATGTTCCCCGCTACTGCGGCGCTGTCGTGGGCGGTGCTCGCCTATATCAGCGTCGATTTCGGGTTCTTGAACAAGATCATCGAGATCTCGCCGGGCAATGAGCAGATATGGCGCGCCGGCACCGAGGTGGGGCTCGCTGCGACCTTTGTGGTGTTCCTGTTCGCCTATCTCAATCTCAACAGATGGCACGGGCATTTCAGCTATGGCGTCTTCGTCTGGATATGCGGGCTTCTGTTGATCGCCGGTGTTGCGATCATCGACCCGGCTGTTGCGGCAGGCATTGCCCGCCTCTCCTTCGCGGCAACGGCGTTGGCAGGAATCGGCCTCATCGTCCTGCTCGGCATACGCGGGTACGACCGCGCAATCATGCTCATTCCAAGTTGGGTGATGGTGCTGCTATGGCTTGCCGGATCGTGGATGGCGATCACCGGTGTGATCGACAATGACGTCGTGCAGCCGGCACTGGGTGGCGGCCTCATCCTGATCATCCTGTTGATCGGCTTCACGGTCATGCAGCACGCATTTGCAGGCGGCGCCCTCCATCAGGGTCTGTTCAGCGACATGGAACGGCAGGCACTTGCGGTTTCCGGTTCAGGCGACATCGTGTTCGACTGGGACGTGCTGCGCGATCGCGTGGTAACCAAGCCTGATGTCAGCCTGCAACTCGGCCTGGCGCCAAACAGCCTCGGCGGACCGGCGCGGACGTGGCTTCCCGCCCTGCATTCCGATGACCGCGATACATTCCGCACCACCCTTGATGTGGTGCTTGAACACCGGCGTGGCCGGGTCGCGCAGAGCTTCCGCCTGCGCGGTGCTGATGGCCACTATCACTGGTTTTCGCTGCGCGCCCGACCGGTGGTCGGCTCGGATGGCGAAGTCATTCGCTGCGTCGGAACGCTGGTCGATGTGACCGAGCAGAAGAAGGCCGAGGAGCGCCTGCTTCATGATGCCGTGCATGACAATCTGACCGGCTTGCCGAACCGCGAACTGTTCATGAACAGGCTTGAGGCGATCATCTCGGTCGCCAGGTCCGAGGACAAGATCCAGCCGACAGTGTTCGTCATCGACGTCGACCGGTTCAAGCAGGTCAATAACGGGTTGGGCATCTCGGCCGGCGACACCATTTTGCTGACCATCGCGCGTCGCCTTCACCGCCTGCTCAAGCCCAAGGATTCGCTTTCCAGGTTTGCCGGCGACCAGTTTGCCCTGATGCTGCTTTCCGAACAGGATCCTGCGCGCATCGCAGGGGTTGCCGATGCCATCAAGCAGGCCATCAAGGCACCGATCAATTTCGCCAAGCGGGAGATAGTGCTAACCGCGTCGATCGGCCTGATCACCTGGACGAACGAGCAGAACCGAGCCGAAGACATGGTCAAGGATGCGGAGCTTGCGATGCATCAGGCGAAGCGTTTTGGCGGTGACCGGATCGAGCCGTTCCGGCCGGCATTCCGCTCTGTGGGTACCGACCGGCTGCAGCTTGAATCGGATTTGCGCCGCGCCGTCGAGCGAAAGGAATTCACACTGGCCTACCAGCCGATCGTGAGGCTGGAGGATGGCAGCGTCGCGGGCTTCGAGGCCTTGCTGCGCTGGGAGCATCCAAGACGTGGCACCATCCCGCCCTCCGACTTCATTCCAGTCGCGGAAAGCTGCGGACTGATTGTTCAACTCGGGCTTTTTGCCATGCAGCGCGCCGCCGACGACCTGGCCGGCTGGCAAAAGCAGATCGGCGACACGCCGCTGTCCATTTCAGTCAATCTGTCGAGCCGGCAACTGATACGCCGCGACCTAGTCAGTGATGTGCGCTCGGTGCTGGCGCGCTCCAACCTCAAACCGCGCTGCTTCCGGCTTGAATTGACCGAGTCATTGGTCATGGACAATCCCGAACAGACCAACCACGTGCTGTCGAAGCTCAAACAGCTTGGCATCGGTCTTTCGCTGGACGATTTCGGCACCGGCTATTCGTCGCTGTCATACCTGACGCGGTTTCCGTTCGACACGATCAAGATCGACAAGAGCTTCCTCGACGATTCCACACCGAAGCGCGCGGTGCTGATCAAGTCGATGGTCAATATGGCTCACGAACTCGGACTGTCGGTCGTTGCCGAAGGAATTTCCGACGAGAGCGATGCGCTCGAGTTGCGGCAGATGGGCTGCGAATATGTCCAGAGCTTCATGTTCGGTGCGCCTGTCGCCGGCGACGCCGTTCTCAGAATGCTGAAGGATCAATACCCGCTCGCTCAGGCGTGACCGGCCATATTGCTCAGATGGGCGATGTTGATACCGATCGCGGCCAGGATACGATCGTATTTGCGTTCGATGTCCGGATCGAACAGCAGCTCGGCGCTGGCCGGGCATGTCAGCCAGCCATTTTCGGCAATCTCGCTTTCAAGCTGGCCGGCGCCCCAGCCCGAGTAGCCGAGCGCCATCAGCGCCAGGCGCGGACCGCGGCCAGCGGAAATGGCACGCAGGATATCGACCGTTGCCGTCAGGCAGATATCGTCGGAAACCGGCAGTGAGGACTCTACTGTATAGTCGCCCGAATGCAGGACAAAGCCCCTGCTGCGGTCGACGGGGCCGCCATTGCGCACGACAAACTCGCGCGTCTTTGCGGGCAGGCGGATCGCTTCCTGCTCGTTCAGAATCCCCAGTTGCACCAGGAGATCGGGGAACAACATCTGCTGCGTCTGGTTGATGATCAGCCCCATCGCGCCCTCGTCGCTGTGGGCACAAACATAGATAACGCTGCGCGCAAATCTGTCATCCTTCATGCCGGGCATGGCGATCAGGAACTGGTCTTCGAGGAAGCCCGATGTTTCCGAGGTCTTTTGGCGCAGAAGGTCCATCGTCTGAAAGTAACCCGTTTGAAGGCTGCTTGAAAGCCGGACGTGCAATTACATCGCCACATTGTCACGTAAAAATGATGGTCGACAACAATCTGAAGCGTTGCGGAAAGGCTTCGGGGCCGTCAGATCAGGTGAATGATGAAATTTTTTCCCTGCGCATTGGTGCTCATGCTGCTTGGTGCAGGCCCCGCCCTGGCGTCGTCCAGCGAGTGGTTCGATACGGACGGCGCACGCGTCAGGTTGGTGACAAGCGGCAAGGCAGACGCCGACGGCCAGCTGACCGGGGTGCTTGAAATTGCCCTTCAGCGTGGATGGAAGACCTATTGGCGCGACCCGGGCGATGCCGGTGTACCGCCGATGCTCGATGTCTCGACGAGCACCAACATCAGGCAAGCCGTAATCGACTTCCCCGCTCCCCAACGCCACGACGAAGGCGATTACAAATGGGCCGGTTATGACTATCCGGTCGGGCTGCCTGTCACGTTCCAGCTTGATGCAGCCGGACAACCGGCGATGATCGCGGCCGACGTCTTCCTTGGCGTCTGCGAAACCATCTGCGTACCGGTCAAGGCGAGCCTGTCGCTTGACCCTTCCAGCGATCCCGACAACCGCGAAGACGCAGCAATTGTCGAGACGGCGCTCGCCGCCCTGCCCGCTGCTGCGCGAGCCGATTTCGGCGTGGCAGCGATCAGTGAGCCAGGCGCGCAAACGGTCCTCCTGGAAGCCAGCGTACACGGTGATCCTGCCAGTGCGGAGTTGTTCATAGCGGGCGAAGAGGGCTACACGTTCACCACGCCGATCAGGACCGTCAAGGATGGCAAGGCATACTTCGCTACCGAAGTCAGCCTTCCTGCGCAAAGGGGAACCGGAGAGGGCATCCACTACACGCTGACGACAGACGCCGGTGCGGTGAGCGGCCTGTTGCCATACTTCTGATCTGCCGATATTCCAGCTGACCAAACCCGATGCCCAGCGTGGTTTGACACGCCTCCATCCAATGACGTCACCGACAAAGGAACACTCATGACCATCTCTATTGGCGACAAATTGCCTGACGCGACCTTCAAGATCATGACCGACGACGGGCCGAGAGACATCGCCAGTGCCGACATTTTCGGCGGCAAGAAGGTCGTCCTGTTCGGCGTGCCCGGCGCATTCACGCCAACCTGCAGCAACAACCACCTGCCGGGCTATCTCGAGAACCGCGATGCGATCCTCGGCCGCGGCGTCGATGCGATCGCGGTGCTGGCGACCAATGATGTCCATGTGATGGGCGCATGGGCCCGCTTCACCGGTGGCGAGGGCAAGATCCTTTACCTGGCCGATGGCAATGGCGACTTCGTGCGCGCGGCCGGGCTGGAGGTGGACCTGGCGGTGGCCTCCATGGGCAACCGTTCGAAGCGCTTTTCGATGATCGTCGACGACGGCGAGGTGACGGCGCTGAACGTCGAGACGCAGCCGGGCGTCAACAATTCCGGGGCAGCCCAGATCCTCGACCTGCTCTGAGCCACGCCGCGCCGCGCTCAGCCCTTGAGCGCGGCCGTTCCGGTCAACGGCCGCGACTTCTTGAACGGCGCCATGCCTTCGCGCGCCAGTTCGTCTGCACGCTCGTTCTCCGTATGGCCGGCGTGGCCCTTGACCCATTGCCACGTAACCTTGTGGCGCTTGTTGGCCTCGTCGAGCGCCTGCCACAGTTCGCCGTTCTTGACCGGCTTCTTGTCGGCTGTCTTCCAGCCGTTCCGTTTCCAGCCGTGTATCCACTTCGAGATGCCGTCCATCACATACTTGCTGTCGGTGTGAAGCAGAACGTCGCAGGGTTCCTTCAGCGCATTCAGCGCGGAGATGGCCGCGAGAAGTTCCATGCGGTTATTGGTCGTGGCCGCCTCGCCGCCCGACAATTCCCTGGTCTTGCCGTTGCAGCGCAGGATGGCGCCCCAGCCACCGGGGCCGGGATTGCCCGAGCAGGCACCGTCGGTGAAGATCTCTACAGTCTTGTTCATTTCAAACCATATTCGGAAGGGGATTTGATGGTGCGATGGAAGCGCAGCCGGCGGATGTATTCGACCGGATCCCGCTTCTGCACCAGAGCGCCATCGGGAATGGTCAGCCAGTCGTAAAGTCGCGTTAGCATGAAGCGAAGCGCCGAGCCCCTGGCGAGCAGCGGCAACGCCTCCTTTTCGGCTGCACTGAGGGGACGCACGCTCTGATAGCCGGAAAGCAACGCGGTTCCCTTGGTCAGGTTGAAGGAGAAATCCTTCTCGAAGCACCAGGCGTTGAGGCAGGTCGCGACATCATAGGCGTAGAGGTCGTTACAGGCGAAATAGAAGTCGATAAGCCCAGAAAGCTCCTCGCCCAGGAAGAAGACATTGTCCGGGAAAAGGTCGGCATGGATCACGCCTGCGGGAAGATCCTTCGGCCAGTCACGGTCGAAGGTGGCGAAATCCTCGTCGATCTCGGCTGCGAGGCCAGTCTCGACCTCGTCGGCGCGAGCGTGCGAGGCCTTCCAAAGCGTGCGCCAGCCATCGACAGAGAGGGCATTTTGCCTCGACAGCGAAAAGTCGGAGCCAGCAACATGCAATTGCGCCAGAGCGACGCCCACGGCACGGCAATGGACCACGCTCGGCCGCCGCATCCACATGCCTTCGAGAAAGGTGATCAGCGCGGCAGGGCGGCCGGCGAGCATGCCGACCAGTTCGCCATCCTGGCGCTTCACTGGCAGGGGACAGGAAATGCCCTTGCCGGCAAGATGGTCCATAAGCCCGAGAAAGAACGGCAGATCGGCGCGATCGACGCGCTTTTCATAAAGGGTGAGAATGAACGATCCGGCTGTCGTATGCAGCAGGAAGTTCGAATTTTCCGACCCTTCGGCAATGCCCTTGTAGGAAAGCAACCGCCCCGCGGGATAGGCGAGCAGGAAAGATTCCAACTCGGCTTCCGAAACGTCTGTATAGACTGCCATGGTTCTGCTCAGCCGTTGACGAAGGCCATATCGGCCTTTGTCAGTTCGACGTCGCGCAGCACCCGCATGACCGGAAATTCCTCTGTCTCCGTGGCAGTGATCGCCAGTTCCACGGTGACGTCGAAGCGGGCACGGAACGCATCGATGATCTCGTCGACGATGATTTCGGGCGCAGACGCGCCGGCCGACAGCCCGAGCGTAGAGATGTCGCCGATGCGATCCCACGGGATCTCCGAAGCGCGTTGAACCAGGAGCGACATTTTTGCACCGGCGCGCTCGGCGACCTCGACCAGACGCATGGAGTTTGACGAATTGGGCGCGCCAACGACGAGAAAAAGGTCGGCACCGGCAGCCGTTTCCTTGACTGCTTCCTGCCGGTTGGTGGTGGCGTAGCAGATGGACTCGGCCGCCGACGCCTGTATTTGCGGGAACTTTGCCTGCAAGGCGCGAATTATGCCAGCCGTGTCTTCAACCGAAAGCGTCGTCTGCGTGACGAAGCCGAGCGCTGACGCATCGCGCGGTTCGAAGCGCTGCACATCGGCCTCGTTTTCTATCAGCGTCACCGCTCCCTCGGGCAACTGCCCCATCGTGCCGATGACCTCGGGATGACCGGCATGACCGATCAGCAGAACATGACGACCAAGCCTTTCGTGGCGCATCGCCTGCTTGTGCACTTTCGATACAAGCGGGCACGTGGCATCGAGATAGAACAGGTTGCGCTCCTGCGCATCGATGGGGACCGATTTGGGCACGCCATGCGCCGAGAACACAACCGGGCACGCCTGATGCTGCGGCGGAATTTCCGACAGCTCCTCGATGAACACGGCGCCGAGCGTCTGAAGCCCTTCGACGACGTAACGGTTGTGCACGATCTCGTGGCGCACATAGACCGGCGCACCGTATTTCTTGATCGCCAGAACGACGATCTGGATGGCGCGGTCGACGCCGGCACAAAAACCACGCGGCTGGCAGAGCCTGATGGTCAGCGGGGATCTGGTCGGTCGATCGAGCATGTCACTCTCTGTTTGGGGCACGCACCGAAATGGCGTCGAGCCTATAGGCATGTCAAGTGCAAGGCCGGATTTCGGGTGTGTCAATCCGTTGCCACGCCCCGTTGCCGGTCTGGCCATTGATCCTTAGTCTACTCGCTTCGCTCGTGCTCTGGATGAGGGTAAGCGAAGGTCGGGAAGCGGGCGCTAGGGCCGCACCTCTGTAATTAAATAATGGCGCGGTAACCTGCGCCCGCCAGCGTTCTTGCCCCGGCAGCCAGGGAGCCACGAGTTTCGCGCGCTTGCCTCCGCCAGGGCCCGGGTTCTTGGATGAAAATGTCCAAATCGCGTGACCGTCACGCAACCACCCGGCGCCGCCGCCCA
>JBBSOT010000063.1:0-18835 GCA_038259455.1 Hyphomicrobiales bacterium
AAGACGGTCTTTGCTATCAGCGATCTTCGCATTGCACCTGGTGCGGCGCCATTCTCGCTTGAGCTTGGCGACGGGGAGATCGTGGCAGTGACCGGGCTGGTCGGCGTTGGCAAGACGGCACTGGCTGAGACGCTATTCGGCTTCCGGCAACCGCTTGCGGGCACGATGTTGCTGCGTGGCAAGGCCTACGCGCCGCGGTCGACCGGAGAGGCCATTGCCGAGGGCGTGTTCCTTGTGGCCAAGGACAGAGCCGACAGCGGCATCGTCCAGGATTTCAATATCTACGAGAATATGAGCCTGCCCTTCCTCGACCGCATCTCGCGCCTCGGTGTGTCGAGGCGCGGTGTCGAGCGCGACATGGCACGCGAACGCATTGCCGACCTCGCGGTGGTGTGCCGCACCGAGAAGGACGAGATGACGACGCTGTCGGGCGGCAATCAGCAGAAGGTTATGGTGGCGCGCTGGATGACGCAGCCGGCCAACCTGTTCATCCTCGACGAGCCGTTTCAGGGTGTCGACATCGCCGCCCGGCGTGACATTGCGGCAAAGCTGCGCGCCAGTGCCAAGGGACGGGCAACGATCATTTTCGTCACCGAACTGGATGAGGCGCTTGAAACGGCCGATCGAATCCTGGTGATGTCGGAGCACACCATCGTCGGCGAACACCGCAACGCCGATGTCGATATCGATCTGCTTCTGGCCGAAATCGCCGGCCGGTCCCAAAGGGGCGCGGCGTGATGCCCCATTCCTCAACCAACACCTTCAGGCTGCTCCATGACAGTGCGTGACATCGCCATCCGCTATGGCTTCATCGCCTTGCTCGTTGGCCTGATCATCTTCTTCACGCTGGCGACCGATGGCTTCGCCTCACCCCAAGCCGCCGTCTTCATTTTCCAGTCGGTAGCGATAACCGGAGTCCTCGCACTCGGCGTGACAGCAACGCTGGTCGTTGGCGGGTTCGACCTGTCGATCGGGTCAGTGGCGACTACCGCCATGATGGCGTCTGCCTATGTGCTGGTCGTGCTGGAACAGAACGCGCTGGTGGCGGTGCTGGCCTGCCTGGCAATCGGCGTCCTTGTCGGGCTGATCAACGGCTTTCTGATCGTCTATATGCGCGTTCCGGACCTGCTTGCGACGCTCGGCATGATGTTCCTTCTGGTCGGCCTGCAGCGCATCCCGACAGAGGGCCGATCCATCGCCACTGGCATGACCATGCCAGACGGCACCGTTGCCAACGGCACGTTCAGCCCGGCCTTCCTGGCGCTTGGGCGCCATCGCTTCGACTTCTTCATCCCGAGCCTGATCCCGGTCTCGGTGGTCGTGCTCCTGGTGCTGGCCGTGCTGATCTGGTTCTTCCTCGAATACACACGTTTCGGCCGCATGATGTATGCCGTGGGCAGCAATCCCAAGGCCGCCGAACTCGCCGGCGCCCCTGTCAAGGCATACAAAATCTGGGCCTATGTGATTTCGGGTGTGTTTGCCTCAATCGGCGGGATTTTGCTGGCCGCCAGGCTTGGACGCGGCGACATCGCTTCTGGTAACAATCTGCTTCTCGATGCCGTCGCCGCCGCGCTGATCGGCTTCGCGGTGCTCGGTGCAGCAAAGCCGAATGCCTTCGGCACAACCATCGGCGCGCTTTTCGTCGGCGTCCTTTTGCAGGGACTGACGATGATGAACGCGCCCTACTACACGCAGGACTTCGTCAAAGGCGTGGTTCTCGTGGTCGCCCTGGTCTTCACCTTTGCCCTCTCGCACAGGGGCAGAAGCTAGGATCGCCGAAGACTGAAACACAGACGTCAAAAGTGGAGGAAACAAGATGAGCTTTACGCGTAGAACTCTCGGAAAGATGGCGATGGGCCTGATCGGCGCATCCTGTCTGATGGGCATGCCGGCAATCGCCGCCGACATGCCGGCACCCTTCGACAAACCGGGCGACGTCAAGATCGCGCTGGTGCGCTATCTGTCGACCGGCGACTTTTTCCAGGCCTATCTGTCGGGCGTCGAAGCGCAGGCCAAGGCGCTTGGCGTTGATTTGCGCGTGCTCGACAGCCGTCAGGACGCAGCACTTCAGGCCGACATGGTCGATCAGGCGATTGCACTCGGTGTGCAGGGCATCATCATCCAGCACGGCCTGACGGAATCGATGAAGGAGGCCGCACAGCGCGCTGTCGACGCCGGCATCAAGGTCGTCGCCTTCGACGTCAATGTCGAAAACGATGCCATCCCGCAGATCGAACAGTCGGACCGCGACCTCGCCCGCCTGGCTCTGGAGCAGGCCATCGCCGACAATGGCGAAAGCTGGAAAGCCGGCTATGTCTACGTCGCCGGTATCGCGCCGCTCGACCGCCGCAACGAGACCTGGGTCGAGTTCAAAGGCAAATATCCGGGCATAGAAGAGGTGGCGATGTTCGGCACGCTGGACAACCCGATCGCCAACTCGGTGGCCAACCAGGCGCGTTCGGTGCTGACCGCCAATCCTGGTATCCAGGTGATGTTCGCGCCCTATGACGAGTTCGCCAAGGGCGTGAAGATCGCCGTCGACGAAGCCGGCATGTCGAAGGACATCAAGATCTATTCGGCCGACATCTCCACCTCCGACATCGCAGCGATGCGTGAACCTGACAGCGCCTGGGCCGCAACCGCTGCCACGAACCCGGCTGTCGTCGGGCAGGTCTCGGTGCGCGCGCTGGCGCAGCTTCTGGCCGGCGAAGATCCGGGCAAAAGCGTCATCGTTCCGCCGACGCTGATCACCCAGAAGCAGCTGATCGACAACGACATCAAGAACATGGAAGAGCTGTCGGCCAAGTTGCCGCAATTCGCCCATGCCGATGTCGCGATGCCGGAATGGATGCCTAACCCGAACGAATAGGGTTCGTTCGCAGCCTCCCAGGGCTGAAAGGGGCCCGGCATCGCTGCCGGCCCCTTTTTTGTGACCATCAGTTAGCCATTGCGCTAAGTATTTTGACATGATACTTAGCCTTATGGCTAATCAAATTCAGCAGCTGGACGGCATCTTTCAGGCGTTGTCGGACCCGACCCGCCGGGCCGTGGTCGGACGGCTCGGCAAGGGGCCGGCCAGCATCAGTGACCTTGCGCAGC
The DNA here is from genome assembly GCA_038259455.1 of Hyphomicrobiales bacterium. Classification (GTDB taxonomy): domain Bacteria; phylum Pseudomonadota; class Alphaproteobacteria; order Rhizobiales; family Rhizobiaceae; genus CAMYMG01. The sequence continues at coordinate 3,100 of JBBSOT010000063.1, forward strand.
CGTTCGACATGGCACTGCCCTCCTTCATGAAACACATCGGCCTGCTCGAAACGACCGGGCTGATCCGCACGCACAAGACCGGCCGGGTGCGCATGTGCGCCATCGAGAAAAATGGGCTTCGCGCGGTCGAGACCTGGCTGAGCGCGCAGCGTGCGCTCTGGGAGGGTCGCACCGACAGGCTGGAGCAGTTTGTCACAAAACGACAGCGAAAGGACACTGCGTCATGAACCCGCAATTCGATCCGGCGCTCGATCTATCGATCAAGCGCATCATCAAGGCGCCGCGCGCCATGGTCTGGGAGGCGTGGACAGATCCCCGGCAGCTCGAGCAATGGTGGATACCGGCGCCGGCCAAGTGCAGGGTTGCCGCCCTCGATCCAATGCCAGGTGGCGCTTTCGAGACGCAGATCAGCGAGGGCGGCGCGCCCTTCGCGCCGCATGTCGACGGATGCTTCCTCGCTGTCGACGCGGGATCGCGCATCGTCTTCACCACGGCTCTGGTCGCCGGATGGCGCCCGGCAACAAATCCGTTCGTCACCGCAATCATCACCTTGACGGACGACCCGGACGGCACTGCCTATGCAGCGCATGTCATGCACAAGAACGGTGCCGACCGGACAATGCACGATGAGGCCGGCTTCGCCGCCGGCTGGGGCACCGCCATCGCGCAACTGGCCAACATCGTCGAGGGCTAGATCGACCCCGTTACCGCAGTGCTGCCGCGATGTTGCCGCCATCGACAGTGGTAACATCGGCGGTTGTCCGTTCGGCCAGCGCCTGGTGCAGGAAGGCCTGCGCGACATCCTCGGCGGTGACCTCCTGGCCAAGCAGATTTCCCGACATGTAGTCCTTTTCCGACAGGCCTCGGGCGCCCGAGCGGCTGGCGATCATGGCGTCGGTGAGTAGGCCGGAGCGAATACGGTCGGCATTAACAGCGTTTGAACGGATGCCCTGGGCGCCATACTCAAGCGCGTACTGGCGCGACAGAAACAGCGTCGCCGCCTTGGGCAGGCCGTAGGCGCCGAATTTGGCGCCCGGATTGACCGCCTGCTTGGAGGCGTTGAACAGAAGAACACCGCCGGTGCCCTGCTCGAGCATAATGCGCACCGCATTCTGGGCCGCCGACTGATGCGCGAAGAAGTTCAGCTCGAAGCTCTTGCGCAGCAGCGCGTCGTCGATCTCGCCGATCTTGCCCTCCCAAGCCGCACCGGCATTGGACACGAGGATATCGACGCCACCGAACACCGCGACGGCCTTGTCGAAGGCGGCGCGCATCTCGGCCGGGTTGGTGATATCGGCACCGACACCGATCGCGCCGTTGCCTGCCTTTTTCGCCGCTTCTGCCGCTTTGCTCTCATCCAGATCCACGACAACGGCGTGCGCACCATAGTCTGCAAAGAGCTTTGCCGTCGCGGCTCCGATCGCACCGGCACCTCCAGTCACCAGCACGACCTGCCCGGTCAGCGGTTTTGGCTTATTGGAAGCCAGTTTTGCCTGTTCCAGCGACCAGTATTCGAGCGGAAAGAGGTCAGCCTTTGACAGCGGGTGAAACTCGCCAATCGCCTCTGCGCCCTTGACCGCCTCGATCCACATCTCACCGACATCCGATGCAATCCTGGCGTCCTTTAGCGTGCGGCCATGACCGAACATGCCCAGCCCGGGCACCAGGGTCAGGCGCGGCATCTGGTCGAGCATGGTTCGCTTGATGTCATCCTTGGCATCGTTGGTGGCGAAATAGGCGCGGTAATCGTCGGCGAAGTTTGCGACGTGCTCGCGCAGAACGCCCTTGTACGCGTCTAGCTCATTGTCGTGTGGCGCAGGGACAGGCATCGGCCCGGTCTTGATACGGATCGACAGATCGGGCGTCGACACACCACGCGCGGCAAGCTCGGCGAGTTTCGCCGATGCGAGAAAGTCGAGGATGACGTCTGACGTGCGGAAGTCGCTGACCATGCGATCATATCGGCCCTCCCCCTTGTTCACGGCGACAGCGCCGCGCAGCATTGGCGCGATGTCGGCAGGGGTGGCGAGCTTATCGGGCAGCGTTGCCCTGGCCGGGGCCGCCTTGCTGCCCTTGGCAATATACTGCTCGGCGGCGGTAACGGCCTCGATCATCCGATCGTAGGCCTGCCGCGCGTCATCGCCGAACGTGAAGATGCCGTGCTTGTCGAGGATCAGGCCCTCCACTGTGGTATCCTGCTCGAACACTTCCGCCGCTGCCTTGGCAAGGTCGAAGCCCGGCATGATGTAGGGCACGAAGCCGAGACGCTTGCCGAAGACCGCATGGCAGATCTCTTCGCTGTTCTCCTGATCGACCAGACCGAGAATCGCGGTCGAATGTGTGTGATCGACGAATTTATGGGGCAGGAAGGCGTGCAGCAGCGTCTCGACCGACGGATTGGGCGAGGTCGGGTCGATGAGATTGGCACGCTGCAAGGCGACCATGTCCTCGTCGGATAGTTTTTCAAGCTTTCGCGCCTTGAGCAGCGCGCCGAGCTTGACCGCCGGCAGCCCCTGCGGCTCGATGACCCCCATGTCCCAGCCGCTTCCCTTGACGCAAAGGACGTCCCAGCTGTCACCCACGAGATCCGTTGCAGTCGTCTTGACCGAGGTGTTGCCGCCGCCATGCAGCACCAGACGCGGGTCGCCACCGAGAAGGCGTGTCGTGTAGACGCGCAACGCAAGATCGCGACCGACGCCGGCTTTAGCATAGTCGCCAACCAGTCTTTCAGCTTCGGCGTCGTTCCAGAGATTTTTCATTGTCTTTTGTCCGTCTTGTCTTGCGTGTTGAACAGGAATGCTGCGGCAGCCAGATGACCGGCAGCGTTGACGAGGAAACTGGTTTTCTAGGACTGGCGGGCGCCGTTCGTGGCGTGTTCGAGAAGCCGGCGTGCCATGGCTGCGCCGACGACCAGATGGCTGCACAAGCCGCCCGATATGGCTGCATTGAGGGCGTCGAACTTGACGGGTTCTCGGACCACCATCAACCGTTTGCGAATGGCGCGCAACGAAGCGAGGTCCGCCGAAATGACGCGGCGGTTGTAACTGCAATCCAGTGCTGCGCCTTTGGCGTCGATGATCTGCCCGGCTATGACCCCGGCGGCGCCGGCTTCGCGCAGCGAGTCCATTTCGGCAACGCTGAGCGCCCCGCATTGGATGACGTGGCTTTCGGAATCGACGGTGCCGACCGAAAAGAGCGCCAGATCGCAATTGGGAATGCTGGCCAGTTGCTCGCGGATAACCGGCTCGGCGCGAAGATCGCGTGCCAACTCTTCGGTGCTCAGCACCAGCGGTGCGTAGAAATTGATGCCCTGGGCATTGAGCCGTCGCGCGATCTCCATGGTGCATTGATCTGGACGGTACGAGTAGGGCGCGCCCAGATTGCCGCAGAGCTGCACCACTGTAACATCCTGGAGATCCGCATAGGACATGATGTCTGCGATGGCATAGACGGTTTTGCCCCAGGCAACGCCGATGCGGTCGCCCTTGCCGACAAGTTCCAGAAACACGCTGGCAGCGAGTACCGGTACTTCGGCGCTGTGATCATTGTCAGACGCAATCCAGACAGCATCAAGCTTGAGCGCGTCCTCGATCTGCCTGGCCATCACGTCGTCGGTAAAAAGCTGTGTCGAGGTCGAAATATTGACGATGCCGGTGTCGCGCGCCTTGCGAAGATACATGGCAACGGACGCGCGGGAGATGTTAAGCTCCTTTGCCACCTGGTCCTGGCGCAGACCATGGGCGTAATAGAGCCATGCCGCCTTGTGAATGATCTGTTCCGCGGGTCGAATTGCCATCAGCCCCTCCCCTTCGACAATAGTCATGAGTGCTGACAAAAGTCAATTTGTGCAATCCGCCATCGGTGTCGCCGACCATGTTTGCGCCATGCCCAGGCTCGCATCGGTGCGATTATCCTGCCATACGGGTGGCTGAGCATCTGCAGGGACACAGGCATGACCCTTGGACGACGTGACGCCTTCAACTCCCTGTTGCCGATCGGCTGTCTGATCCTCGCGGGCGCCGTCACCCTCAGCGGGTTGCCGCTCCACGAGATGGCTTTGCCGGTGCGCGTCGGCTTTTCCCTTGTGGCGACTGCGCTCATGTTCGCAACGGTGTTCGTGGTGCTGCATCACGCCGAGCGTATCGCGCACCGGGTCGGCGAACCCTACGGTACGCTGGTCCTCACTCTCTCGGTCACGACCATCGAAGTCTCGGTCATTGTGTCCATGATGATGAATGCCGAAAACAACCCGACGCTCGCCCGAGAATCGGTCTTTTCGACGGTCATGATCGTGACCGGTGGCGTGGTCGGCCTGTGTCTCACCCTTGGTGGCTGGAAGCACCGGCACCAGGAACTGAAGAAGCAGGGGACAAACGCCTATCTGGCGGTGCTCATGGCCCTGGCCGTGCTGACGCTGATCCTTCCCGACTACACGCTCGGCTCAAGCCCGGGCACGTTTTCAGCAATGCAGCTCGGCTTTGTCAGCCTGTTGTCGTTATTGCTCTACGTAAGCTTCGTGTTCGCCCAGATGGGGCGTCATCGTGATGATTTCGTCGAGGATCTCGACGACACCGCTGCTACGCTCGATGGGGAGAAGGCAGCCCCGGGTATTGGTGCGAACCTTGCCCTGCTTGCAGTCGGGCTGATCGGCATCGTGATGCTCGCCGAACAGATCGCTGGCGGCATCGAGGACGGATTGGCTGCTATCGAATTTTCACAGGCGGATGCGTTGGTCGGCGCTTTCATCGCGACACTGGTGCTGCTGCCCGAGGCGATGTCGGCCATTCGCGCCGCCCTGCGCAACGAATTGCAACGCAGCCTGAATGTCGCCCTTGGTTCAGCCTGCGCGACGATCGGACTGACGATACCGGCCGTCGCGTTCGCCAGCCTCGTCACAGGAAAGGGACTGACGCTCGGCCTGAATTCGGCCGACACGGTGATGCTGTTGCTTGCCCTGGGCATCAGCTTTGTCAGCTTCGGTACAGGTCGCACGACAGTGCTGACCGGGCTGGTCCACCTCGTCGTGTTCCTTGCCTACGTGCTGCTGATCTTCGTGCCCTGAGGGAACTGGCGGCATCGAGGTTGAGGACCATAGAGGGTCCTCAACCTCGATTCTTGTCGTTACTTTCCGAGTGCCTTGCGGACCTTTTCAATATAGGCCGGACCGTCAAAACCCACCTCTGCCGCACGAGCGTACCAGGCATCGTAGGCCCCGTCGGTGTATTCCTTGGCACGGGCCTGCTGCTTCACTTCCTCTGGCGCAGTCCAGATTTCCGAACCCAGGCCACGGATGCTGTTCTTGGCGCGATCAACATAGGTCTGGTAGGTCTCAAACGACTCCTTCTCGACCTCCAGCATCGCGGCCTGGACTTCTTTTCGCAGCTCTTCAGGCATGGATTCCCACACATCGGCATTAACCAGGATAGCCCAGCCGGTTATCGGCGCCATTTCCCATTCCTGGACATACGGTGCGACACGGGCGAGTTCGAAAGCCGCACCTGCACAAATCGATGTAAGAACCGCATCGATCACGCCCCTCTCGAGTGCCGGGGTCACCTCGGTCGTGGGCATGGGAACCGGAATCGCTCCAAGCGAATTCATGAGTGCGGCCGAGCTGGGATCAAAGATCCGCACGCGCTTTCCCTTGAAATCGGCGACGGCCTGGATCGGATCGCGGGAGAAAAGGACGACCGGGCAATAGGGCCCGTCGGCCAGCATGACAGCGCCCCATTTTTCCTTCCAGAAACGGGCGACGTCATCGCGCCAGAATGCCTCGCGGGTGGCCTGGTATTCCTCAACATTGTTGATGAGACCGGGCAAACTGAAGATCGAGATCCGCGGTTCTTCGGCGGCGATGTAAGCGTGGGTGGCTGCAACGATCGGTACGCGACCGTCCCTGACCGCGCTGGCAATCTGGTTTGCTGCCACCAGGGAAGAACTGAGCGTGATCGAAACCCGCCCGTTCGTTGCTGCGGCGATACGCTCGGGCAACAGCTTCGTCATCTCATCATAGACGTCGGTCGGCGACGTCATGACACCCATGGTGAGGTCATACTCAGGAGTCTGGGCCATTGCCGGACCAGACAGGCTGCCAAGCGTCAAGCTCAATGGCAGAGCCAGCAGAACTCTTCCAAACCAGCCGTTAAGAGCGGGTATCCGCATCGAAATTTCCTCCCTGATAGTTTCCAGGCTGCAGCGACTTAAGAGAATTCTTCCGTGCTGCTGACCGCCATCCGAACCCATTGTTCGTGATACCGCCATACAATAATACATTCTTGAGTGTCAATATTCGGTGTGCTATCGGCAACCACGCATTGGCGCAGTTGTCGTCTGGGCGACGCGACCGCCCTCAGCGAGAAAGCCGCACGTCATCGGGATGGAGAGCAAGAATGTTGATCGACCGTTTCTACATCAACGGCGAATGGGTAGAGCCCCAGAATCCGTCTTGGTTGCCGATGATCGACCCGGCAACGGAACGCGCGATCGGGAAGATCGCGATGGGCGGCAGCAACGACGTGGACAGGGCGGTGGCCGCCGCGAAGGCAGCCTTGCCTAGCTTTGCGTCGACCAAGCCGGCTGAGCGGGCAGACTTTCTCCAGCGCATACTCGATATTTTTCAGGAACGGGCCGACGAGTTCGCCACCGCGATGAGGCTCGAAATGGGCTCGCCCATCTCTTTTGCACGGTCAGCTCAGGTTCCCCGCGGCCCCGCCCATCTTGCTGAAGCGATCAATCTTCTCAAGACGTTCAACTTCGAGGAGCAGCGCAACCGGACAAGGCTTGTTTACGAGCCTGTCGGGGTATGCGCGCTGATCACTCCTTGGAATTGGCCGATCAACCAGTTGATCGTAAAGTTTGCGCCGGCTTTCGCTGCCGGATGCACGATGGTTGTAAAGCCGAGCGAATATTCGGCACTCAGCGCACGCCTTTTTGCGGAAGTCGTTGATGCGGCCGATGTCCCTCCCGGCGTCTTCAACCTGCTTTTCGGATCAGGAGAGAACGTCGGCGTTCCCCTCTCAGCACATCCGGATGTAGACGCGGTTTCGTTCACCGGATCCACGCGCGCCGGCGTGGAGGTCGCGCGAAACGCTGCTCCCACGGTGAAGCGGGTTTCTCAGGAACTCGGCGGCAAGACCGCCAACATCGTTCTGGACGATGCCGACATCGATGTCGCGGTACGCAAGGGCGTTGCCCTTTGTATGGCCAATTCAGGACAGTCCTGCGCTGCCCCGACCCGCATGCTTGTCCCGGTCGAACGATTGGCAGAGGTGAGCAGGATCGCCAAGGACGCCGCGTCTGCGATCAAAGTGGGTAATCCGGACGACCAAGACACCGACCTCGGGCCAGTCGTAAACGCCGCGCAATACGAAAACATTCAGGCGCTGATCGCCAAGGCCGAACAGGAGGGAGCGACAGTCCTGACCGGAGGCCCGGGGCGACCAGACGGTCTGGAAGAGGGATACTACGTCCGGCCCACCATTTTCGTTGATGTGACCAAAGACATGATGATCGCCCAGACCGAGGTTTTCGGGCCAGTCCTCTGCGTCTTGGCGTACACGTCAGAAGAAGAGGCTATCGAAATCGCCAACAGCACAAATTATGGCCTGAGCGCGCATATACAGGCCGGCGATTTTGCCAGGGCTGCCCGAGTTGCCGACAAGCTTGTCGCCGGCTCCATCTATTTCAACTATCCAGCCATGGACTATGGTGCACCTTTCGGCGGCCGGAAACGCTCCGGCAACGGACGCGAGTGGGGCGAATTCGGGCTCCGCGAATACCTCGAGGTAAAAAGCATGATCGGCTGGCAGCAAGGCTAGCGACCTGTTCTGCCTCGCAGGCCCGTTTGCCTGCGGCCGCAGCGCCTGACTTTCTCCTTGCCACCGGATCAATCGAAATGACAAACAAAGATACAGCGATCGACGAGTTCGATTACGTCATTGTCGGAGGCGGTGCAGCCGGATGCGTGCTCGCGGCCCGGCTGAGCGTCGATCCTGCGGTCCGCATCTGCATGCTGGAGTCGGGGCCACGCGATCTCCATCCGATGATCCGCATTCCTGCGGGCGTCATCAAGTTGCTGTTCAATCCGACCTATGCTTGGCAGTTCAAGACCGAACCAAGCTCCGGCACAGCGATGCGGCAGGTGTTCGCCCCCCAGGGCCGTACGCTTGGCGGCTCGAGTTCCATCAATGGCATGATATACAATCGCGGCCAGTCCCAGGACTACGACGAGTGGGCCGATCTGGGTGCGCAGGGCTGGTCCTACGACGACGTCATCGCCTATTTCAAGCGGTCGGAACGTCGGATCGGCGGGGCAAACGATCAGTATCACGGAATGCTCGGCGAACTGCCCGTCAGTGATGCCGATTGGCAAAGTCCAGCCGTCGATGCCTTCATCGACGGGGTCAGCAGATTGGGATTACCGCGTAACCCGGATTACAACGGTGCATCCCAGGAAGGGGTGGGCACGCTTCAGCGCGTCATCGAAGACGGGCGGCGGGTAAGTGCGGCAAGAGCCTTCCTGCGCCCTGTCCGCTCGCGCATCGACGTTCGGGTCAATGCCCATGCCACGCGGATCGAGTTTCGCGACGGTCGCGCTTCCGGCGTTACATATGTCGATCCGCGTGGATCGGACGAGAAGCGCGTCCGTGCACTCCGGGAAGTGATCATCTGCTCCGGCGCCCTCAACACGCCAAAGTTGTTACAGCTTTCCGGACTGGGCGACGCCGAGGCGCTCAAGCCGCTCGGCGTGCCAATCAGGGCCGAGCTGCCGGGCATAGGTCGCAATCTTCAGGATCACTACGGAGCCCGCACCGTGATGCGCATCCGCAATGCTCGGACAGCCAATGAGCTGTCGCGATGGCCCTATCTGGGAAACGAGATTTTCAAATGGCTGATAAAGCGGCCGAGCATTCTCGGTCTCAGTTCTTCGCTTGCTTATGTCTTTGCCCGCTCGAACGAGGCTCTGGATCGGCCCGACCTGCAGTTTGTCCTCACTCCGCTGAGCTTCAAAGCAGGTCAATTCGGCGTGGTCGACACGTTTCCGGGCTTCTCGCTGGCTACGTGGCAGCATCGACCGGCAAGTCGTGGTTTCGTCCGGGCCAAATCTGCCGACTGGCGTGACGACCCGATAATCCAGCCCAACTATCTGGACGATCCGCTGGACCAGCAAACCATCGTGGCCGGCCTCAAGCTGGCGAAAAAGTTCCTTCAAACTCCGGAAATGTCGAACTACGTGATCCGCGAGGAAACGCCGGGCGCGCAGGTTAACACTGACGACGAGTTGCTCGATTTTGCCCGTCAGTTCGGATCCACGATCTATCACTTCTGCGGCACGTGCCGCATGGGTCGGGCAGATGACCCCATGGCCGTTGTTGGCCCGGACTTGAAGGTGAAGGGGATCGATGGGCTCAGGGTAGTCGATGCATCTGTCATGCCGACGGTACCCTCAGGCAACACCTACGCACCGACATTGATGATCGCGGAACGCGCAGCAGACATGATCATCGCCAGTTCAAAGGCGTGAAGCACCGGTCAACGATATACGCCGGTTGGATCGCGAGCGAGTCGTTGTCGGGGAACGACACCCGGCAACTGCCCTGCCCTTCAGGCCGGACCGGTCAGGCGAACGGATTATACTCTTCGTCCAGCGACGCATCGTAGGGGATCGCTTCGGGAAGACCTGCCAGTTCGCGAAGGACGGGATAGACCGCGGTGTAATCCTCCCGCCCTCGGCCTCTTGCGCGAACGATCGAGTAGGTCTGTGCGGCGGCACTGCCCATGAAAATGGGTGCATTGGTGCGTGCCGCCAATTGCAGTGCCAGCCCAAGATCCTTGTGTGCCAGATCAGCAGGAAATCCTGCGACCAGATCGCCCTTCAGCACCTTGTTGGGATAGGTGACCCGCATATGGCCGATGCCGGCGATCGTGCCGCGCATGACCTCGAGAGCCAACCTGATGTCCAGTCCGGACGCCTCGGCGAGCGTGAGCGCTTCGGCGGTCAGGGCATTGAGCGACACACCCATGAAATTGTTGATGACCTTGACGCGAGACCCATTGCCCAGCGCCCCGCAATCGATGATCTGGTTGCCGAGGACGTCAAAGACCGGCTGGGCCGTTTTCAGAACTTCCGGGGCTCCGCTGGCAAGGATGAGGAGTGCGCCGCGCGCCGCCTCGATCGCCGATCGGCCGACAGGCGCATCGATCATTGCGATGCCGCGTTCAGAAAGGGCGGCTGCCAGAGCTTCGGTTTCTTCCGGCAATATGGTCGACATGTTGATCACGATAGAATCCGAGGGAATCGTTTCGACAACGCCGCCTGCAGCGAACAAGACCTGCTCGACATGGTTCGCCGTCGGCAACATCGTGATCACGAAGGCTGCCGCGCGGGCCGCATCGGCAGCGGTCGCCGCCTGATTGCCGCCAGCGTCCACGAGCGCATTGCACGCCTCCTGCGAGAGGTCGAACCCGCTTACGTCAAACCCCGCCCGCGCCAAGTTGGATGCCATCGGCAGGCCCATCGTTCCCAGGCCGACAAACCCTATCTTGATGGTCATTTCTCAGTCTCCACCGATGATCGGATCAGGACGACGCCGCTTCTGAATCGAGCTGTGTGTAGACCTCGTTGACAACCCGCAGCGTATCGAGCGCGGCCGGCACGCCACAGTATATGGCGGCCTGAAGTATCACCTCGCCGATCTCTTCTCGCGTCACGCCGTTGTTGAGGGCGCCACGCACATGCAGCTTGATTTCATGCGGCCGGTTAAGGGCCGTCAGCATCGCTAGGTTCAAGAAGCTGCGCGTGCGGCGATCCAGGCCGGGGCGTGACCAGACTTCGCCCCAGCACCATTCGGTCACAAGCTTCTGCAGCGGCGCGGTAACATCGGTTGCTGCGTCGACAGATTTGTTGACGTACTCTGTACCGAGAACTTCACGCCGGATTTGCAATCCCTGCTCGAACTTTTCACCTTGAAATTCGGCCCGTCTCGTCATGCTATTCCCTCGCAAAATGCTTCCAACGAAGCTTTGGCGCGATCATACAATTCCGCCATCGCGCGTCAAGTTTTGTATTACGGTATTATCATATGTTGAACTATTTGCTACGAGTGTTATGGAGGCTGTGACGGTCTCACGAGTGGGGAAGGCGCTTATGCCAGCAATGAAGCCAATAGAGCCCTTCGAGCTTTATGCGCTCAAATACGCCCGTCACTCCGGTCGGCGCGCCGTAGACAATTTTATCGGCGGCGACATCCATGAACTGGGCGACGATCTCTTTTACTATGTCTGGGTGGCCAAACGCTCGGACAGGCTGTTCGTCATCGACACCGGTTTCGGCGAAGACGCCGCCCGCGAACGCGGGCGGACATTGGATTATCGCCCGGCGCTGGGACTGGAAAAACTTGGGATTGAGGCGGGACAGGTCGACGACGTGATTCTTTCACACCTGCATTACGATCACGCCGGTACGCTTGGCGACTTTCCCAGGGCCTGCTTCCACGTTCAGCCGAAGGAAGCGGAATACGCGACAGGGCCTTGCATGTGCCACAGCTTTCTGCGCCACCCGTTCGACGTGGAAGATGTCGTGAATTTCGTGCGCCTGAACTTCGCCGGCCGCATCGCTTTCCACGATGGGCGAACCGAGTTGGCCGACGGGCTGACCTTGCATCGCACAGGCGGGCATTCAGCGGGGCTGCAGATTGTGCGTGTCTGGACCAAGCGAGGCTTCGTCGTGATCGCGTCCGATGCGACGCATCTCTACAAGAACTACAGGAGCAATCTCATTTTCCCCGCCGTCTATCGGCCGGACGAACTGCTCGAGGGGTATCGCACGCTCCGCCAGCTGGCTGATTCGGACGACCATATCATCCCCGGCCATGATCCCATGGTCATGAGGCTCTATCCGGCACCATCGGCCGAGCTTAAAGGCATCGTCGTACGCCTCGACGTCGCGCCCCTGGAGCCCTGAGGAACCAGGATGCTGAAGGGACGGACGGCACTCATCACCGGCTCCCAGGCAGGGCTTGGCTTTGGAATTGCACAGGCCCTGGCGCAAGCCGGCGCCAACGTCGTTCTCAACGGGCTTTGCGAGCCGGACGAAGGAGCGGCAGCCGCCTCATCCTTGTCATCCAGCTACGGTGTCGACAGCCTGTTTTCCGGTGCTGATCTTTCCTCGGTCGTGCAGATCGAGGGATTGATGTCGCAGGCCGCGCAACGTTTCGGGCGTGTCGACATCATCGTCAACAACGCCGTGCTTCGCCATTTCAAGCCCGTAGAGATGTTCGAGCCTGCTGAATGGGATGCATCGCTGGCGGTGAACCTGTCATCGGCATTTCATCTTGCGCGCCTCGGCGTGCCACCGATGAAAGCGGCCGGCTGGGGCCGCATCGTGAACATGGCGTCAATCTACGGCGTTCGCGGCGCCGAAAACCGCATAGACTACGTCACGACGAAATCGGCCCTGCTTGGAATGACCCGCGCCCTGGCAATCGAGCTCGCCACGAGCGGTATCACCTGCAATGCCGTCAGCCCGGGCACGGTGCCTACCGACGTCATTCTTGGTCGAATCGCAGGACTTGCAGCCAGATCCGGCAAGTCTCAGGAGGATGCAGAAGCCGACTATCTCATTGGCCGCAATCCCACCGGCCGCTTCGTTTCGGTCGAGGCCGTTGGCGCCATGGTCGTGTTTCTCTGCGGCGAGGCAGCACGCGACATCACTGGCGCAAACATGCCGATCGACGGCGGCTGGTCTGCGTCTTGAACCAATCCGGAGAGACCCCGAAATGCGCTTGAATGAGAAAACCTGTCTGATAACAGGCGCAGGCGGCGGCATCGGCATGGCGATGATCGAAGCCTTTCTCGCGGAAGGCGCGATGGTGGTGGCGACCGATCTCGATGCTGACAAGCTCACCGATCAGTGCGAGAAAATGTCGGCTAGCGATCGCATCATTGTCCGTCGACTGGATGTCACCGATCCCGCCAGCATAGCGGCGGTAGAGAGCCAGCTGGGCAAGGAAGGCATCGCCATCAATGTCCTCGTAAACAATGCCGCGGCGATCACCATCGGCAAATTGCTGGACGCCACGCTCGATGACCTTCGCCTCGTCTTCGGTGTCAATGTCGAGGGGCTGTTCAACGTCACCAAGGCATTCTTGCCCGGCATGATCGCGCGTGGCGGCGGCACTGTTCTCAACATGGCCTCGCTGGCCTCTGTCCATGCCATGCACGAGCGCTTCGCCTACAGTTCTTCCAAGGCAGCGATTGCCATGATGACGCGTTCGATCGCAGTGGACTATGTGAAGCAGGGTATTCGCGCCAACTGCATATGCCCGGCACGCGTCCACACGCCCTTCATCGAGAACTATCTTGCGAAGTACTATCCAGGCGAAGAGAAGGAGCGGTTTGAGGCGCTGTCCCGATATCAGCCGGCAGGACGCATGATCCAGCCGTCGGAGGTCGCAGCGATGGCCGTGTATCTGTGTTCGGATGAATCGGCGATGGTCAATGGCGGCAGTTTCGTCATTGACGGCGGCGTGATGGCGGGCGACCAGCCGTTGACCTAGATCTGAACGGCCGGCGCTTCAGTCAGGGCACCGCAAATCTGGCAAGCTGCGAGGCGTCCTTGTCCTGCGGCAGTGATCGCAAAGCACCGATCAGCGGCTCCGGATCGAACTCTGGCAGCCCGAATGCCGCCAAGTCGCGCAGCTTGGCCCAGATGTCCTCGTCCGTAAGAGGACGGGCGCGGTCGCCGCGCGCCTGGTCGACACGGTGCGTGATGCGTTCGCCGCTCTCCAGTTCGACTTCCACTTCGGCCGCACCGACCGGCAAGGCTGGATCGACGATTACCCGTACCCTGTCGCGCAGGGCGATGTTGTCATGGTCGGCTACCGCCTGATCGCTGAATTCGGCCAGTCCCGCCCGCCCGTGAAGAAGCGAGACCGCGACCGCGTGCTGTGCACTGACCTGGGCCTCACGACCCTCAGCAGGCAGTGCACGGTCGGCTCGCTCGGCAAGAAGGGCATGTCCTTTCACGGTTGCGCGCATGACGGCGGCCGGATCGAAATCCGGACGCTGGGCGATCCCAAGTGCCGCCTCGATGACAGGATTGAGCACAACGCCGCACGGATAGGGTTTGTATGTGTTCTTTAACAGTTCCCAGTCGTCACCGAGGCCGTTGGTCAGGCAGCCTATGTCGGGTTTTTCGGACGTCACTTGCAGAAACCCGCGGGGCCCTTCGAGCGGCATTGCAGGACCCTTCATGCCATCTTGCGCCAGAAGGGCAGACATCAACCCGTTGCGTGCGGCATTGCCGACACCGACACTCTTGGCCATCGTGCCGAGTGTCTCGACGAGGCCGCTGGCCTGAGCTGACGCAATGCCAAAGGCGTTCAGCATCGCTTCGCAGTCGAGTCCCAGAATCCGGCCCGCAGCAGCCGTTGCACCAAAGACGCCGCAGGTCGCCGTGATATGCCAGCCGCGCCGGTAGTGACCGGGAGAGACAGCATTGGCAATCCGGCACTCAACGTCGACGCCAATCGCAAAGGCATCCAGGAAATCGGCACCGGAGACCTTTTGCGTCTGCGCCAGCGCAAGCAGCGGCGGCAAAACCGGCGCGGTCGGGTGGAGGATGGTACCGGGATGCGTGTCGTCGAAATCGAAGACATTGATTGCGATGGCGTTCACGAAGCTCGCGGTCAGTATGTCGAAACGCTCTGCGTGTCCGATTATGTTGGCCTCGCGTCCACTGGAGAAGCGGCCGGCGATGGCTATCGCATGCAATGTTGCAGCGTCACGGCTTCCTGCCAGCGCGGTCGCAAACCCGTTGGCAATAGAACGGACCGCCTCGTGCCGGACCCTGTCGGGAACCGACACATGCGTCGCCGCAAATTCAGCGAGCGCGGCGGAAGAGCCTTTGCTCATGGTTTCGCGGCTTTCGGCTTGTCGGGGTCGATGCCTGCCCAGCGCTCGATAGGCTTGATCATGGCCGTGAGGTCGCCGTCCGGGCCGAGTTCGCCTTTCGCGACGGTGAGGAGCTGGCGCGCAGCGCTGCCGATGATCATCGGAACGCCGAGTGCATCGGCCTCGTCCAGACACAGGCGGACATCCTTGGCCGAAAGTCCGAGCGCGAAGCCGAAATCGAACGAACGCGTCAGGACGTACTTCGGAATCTTGTCTTCGCTGGCATTGCTGCGTCCGCTGCCTGAATTGACGATCTTCAGGAACATGTCGGGATCGATTCCAGCCTTCTGGGCCAGAACGAGACCCTCCGACGCGATGCCCAGCGCGGTCACCGACATCAGGTTGTTGATGACCTTTATGAGCTGCGCCTGCCCGGGTTCCGTGCCGACATGGGTTGCCTTGCCGAAGTGGGCAAGGATCGGCTCGACCTCGGCGAAGGCATCCGGGGCACCAGCCGCCATCAAGGTGAGCTTGCCACTTGCCGCTCCGGCCACGCCACCGCTGACCGGACAATCGATCAGTACCACATTCTTGGCAGCAAGCCCTTCGGCCAGGGTCTTGGCGCCACGCGGACCGGTGGTCGAAAGGTCGATAACGATCCGCACTGCGTTGCCGCTGGTTAGCCCGTCCTTGCCGGTCGCCACTGCATTGACGATATCGGGCGTTGGCAGTGAGAGCAGAACAATCTCGGCGGCATCGGCGACCGCGGCGGGACTGGTTGCCACCTTTGCACCCGCTTTTTCCAGGTCGGCCAGGGCAGCCGCACTTGGATCAAAGACTGTCA
>JBBSOT010000064.1:0-18590 GCA_038259455.1 Hyphomicrobiales bacterium
GGCGCCCTGCTCTTCGGCGCCGTCACCGCCGCTATCCCGCTGCTGCTCGCAGGCCTTGGCGAGCAGATGTCGGAGAAGGCCGGCGTGCTCAACATCGGCATTGAGGGCATGATGATCTGCGGCGCCTATCTGGGCTTCGTCGGCGCCTTCTATTCGGAATCGCTCTGGCTGGGCTTTTTGACCGGAGCGCTTGGCGGCATGGCGGTCGCAATTGTCATGGCACTGCTCTGCGTTCGGCTCGGCCTGAACCAGATCGTCATCGGCATTGCGCTGACGCTCGGGCTCGAGGGGCTGACCGCACTTCTGCATCATTTCCAGTTCTCGCGCAGCTATCCGCGCCTGCCGGCCGCCGACGCGACCGTTATCCCGTTCTTGTCAGACATTCCGGTGCTTGGCCCGGCATTGTTCAAACATCATCTGCTCGTCTACTTGGCCGTCGCGCTGGTCCTGGTGATGAGCTTCATCTACCGGCGCACCCAGCTTGGACTTAACCTCCAGGCGGCGGGCGACAAGCCGGCAGCTCTTGATGTGGCCGGTGTCGATGTCGTGCGGACGCGCACCGTGGCGGTCTTGACCACCGGCGCGCTGGCCGGTCTCGGCGGCGCCTACCTCGCCAATGTCGGCGCGGGCCTGTTCATCCCCTTCATCACCAATGGCGCCGGCTTTCTTGGAATCGTGCTCGCCATGCTGGCGCGCGGACGTCCGATCTGGGTGCTGTTCGGTGCATTACTGTTCGGTGTTTGCCTATCGCTGACGACGGCCATGCAGGTCGCTGGCATCAACATTCCCACCGATGTCATCCAGATGCTGCCTTTCCTGGCGGTGATGATCATGCTGGTATTGTTCGGCAGGCGCGCCAGCCTGCCGGCGGCACTGGGCATTCCCTATGAGCGCGGAGCGCGCTGACAACGACCAACGAACGCGGCGGGAGCCCGCGCAAAGAAGGAGCGTGAACATGACGGACACGAAGGTCTATTTTCTCGATGGCGGCTCGCTCGTACTCGACGGCTACCACATCTTCTGGAACCGTGGGCCGGGCGGCGAGGTCCGCTTTCCGAGCTATTCGGTCCTCATCGACCATCCCGAGGGACGGTTCATGATCGACACCGGTTATGACTACGACCACGTCATGAAGGTGCTGCCCTTCGAGAAGCCGATCCAGAGCAAGGATCAGACAATGCCCGGCGCGCTCAATCTGATTGGAATGGAACCCAAGGACATCGACGTCGTCTTCAATTCGCATTTCCACTTCGACCATTGCGGCGGCAACAAGTATTTTCCCGACGCGCGCAAGATTTGCCACAAGCTGGAAGTGCCGCAGGCCTGCAACCCTGCCCCGTTCGAGCATCTCGGCTATTCCGATCTGAGCTTCTCGGTGGAGGCGGCGGAAGCCCGTGGCGTGACCGACCAGTTGTTGCCGAATGCTACGCGCGCCAACACCACCTTTGAAGGCGTCGAGGGCGATTTCGAGCTCGCCAAGGGCGTGCACATGATTTACGCGCCGGGCCACGCGGTCGGCAATTATGCGGTCATGATCGAGCTCGCCAATCGGCGCCCGATGATGCTGGTGCTCGACGCCGCCTATACACGCAAGAGCCTTGAAACGCTCTGTCAGGCCTCCTTCCATATCGACCCGGTCAAGGGAATCGAATCGATGCATAAGATCAGGAAATATGCCGAGGATCACGATGCGGAGCTTTTCTTCTCGCACGATATGGAGAGCTTCGAGACCTATCAAACCGGCACGCGCTTCTACAGCTGAGGCGGAAATTCGCGGAGAAAAGACAATGCGCTATTCCGACCACGCCAAACCGGTGATCACGTTGACCGCCGGTCCTGTGAATGCCTATCCCGAAGTGCTTTCGGCACTCGGCCGCACCGTGCTCTACGACTACGACCCTGCCTTCCAGCTATTCTACGAGAATGTCGTATTGAAAGCGAAGAAGGCGCTTCGTCTGTCAAACATGCCGCTGATACTGCATGGCGAGCCGGTACTTGGATTGGAGGCGGCCGCGGCCTCGCTGATCACGCCGGACGATGTCGTGCTTAACCTGGCATCGGGCGTTTACGGCAAGGGTTTCGGCTATTGGGCCAAGCGCTATTCGCCGAACCTGCTCGAGATCGAGGTTCCGTACAACGAGGCGATCGATCCCCAATCGGTCGCCGAGATGCTGAAACATCACCCGGAGATCACAATCGTCTCGGTCTGCCACCACGACACGCCGTCGGGCACCATAAACCCGATCAACGAGATTGGCGCGCTGGTCTCTGCGCATGGCGGATATTTGATCGTCGACGCCGTCTCCTCCTTTGCCGGCATGAACACTCATCCCGACGACTGCAAGGCTGACATATACGTAACCGGCCCTGGAAAATGCCTCGGCGCGCCGCCTGCCCTAACCATCGCCGCCGTCAGCGACCGCGCCTGGATAAAGATGAAGGCCAATCCGCTGGCGCCCCGTGCGTCCATGTTGTCGATTGTCGATTGGGAAAACGCCTGGTCGAAGGACCAGCCATTTCCTTTCACGCCATCAGTTGCCGAGGTCAACGGCCTGGACGCAGCTCTCGACCTCTATCTCAATGAAGGCCCGGAGGCCGTCTGGGCGCGTCATGCCTTGACCGCCAAGGCGATGCGGGCGGGCGTGAATGCAATGGGACTGTCGGTCTGGGCCGCCAGCGAGGCGATCGCTTCGCCCACCACGACCTCGGTGCGGACGCCGGATGGCGTCGACGAAAAGGCGCTTCGGCACTCGGCAAGAGAACGCTACGGCGTTGTGCTTTCCTCCGGACGCGGCGAGACCATGGGCAAGCTCACCCGTATCGGTCACATGGGGCCGACGGCGCACCCGATCTACGCCATCGCCGCATTGACCGCGCTTGGCGGCGCGCTGAATGCCGGGGGCGGAAGATACCAGATTGGCAAAGGCATCGAGGCGGCGCTCGCCGTGATCGATTCCGACGCCTGAAAAGAACACTCAAGGGGATCACAGGAGCATTTCAATGACAAACCGGCTGGCAGGGAAGACCGCGCTCGTTACGGGCGCAGCACAGGGCATTGGCAAAGCTATCGCGGCGCGACTCGCTGCCGACGGCGCGACCGTTTACGTGGCCGACATGAATGGCGTGGGCGCCAACGCTGCGGCTGCCGAAATCGGCGGCAAGGCCAAGTCCGTGACCGTCGACATATCTGATCCGAAATCCGTTACGGCCATGTTCGACGAGATCAAAAGCGCCGGCGGGATAGACATCCTGGTCAACAACGCATCGATCGTGCCATTCGTCGCGTGGGACGACGTCGACCTCGACCACTGGCGCAAGATCATCGACGTCAACCTGACCGGCACTTTCATCGTCACCCGGGCCGCGACCGACCAGATGCGGGCGGCCGCAAAACCCGGCCGCGTCATCAATATTTCGTCCAACACCTTCTTTGCCGGCACACCCAACATGGCGGCCTATGTCGCAGCCAAGGGCGGTGTCATCGGCTTCACCCGGGCGCTGGCCACGGAACTCGGCAAGTACGATATCACCGCCAATGCTGTGACACCGGGGCTCATCGAAAGTGAAGGTGTCAAGGCCAGCCCCCATAATGGCGCCTTTGAGTTCGTCGAGATGCTGCAAGCCATGAAGGGCAAAGGCCAGCCGGAGCATATCGCCGACGTTGTCAGTTTTCTCGCCTCCGAAGATGCGCGCTGGATTACAGGGCAGACATTGAACGTCGACGCCGGCATGGTTCGACATTAGGGTCGCAGCCGCATTCACCGGGAGGAATAGTTGAGCAGCAAAACAGAGGCGCGCGCGGCGTCGATCATCGAACTCCTGGTGGCCGGAAGCAGGGACGCGCCAGCTATCGGAGCGCCCGACCGGACGCCTCTTACTCATCACGGATTGCGCCAGCAGATCGCCCGCACAGCGGACGAACTCAACGCACTCGGGATCGGCCGCGGCGACCGGATCGCCATCATGCTGCCGAACGGTCCGGAAATGGCGGCAGCCTTCATCGCCCTGGCCGCGACTGCAACTACGGCACCGCTAAACCCCGCCTACCGCGCCGAGGAATTGGAGTTCTACCTAGGCGATATCGAAGCCAGGGCAGTCCTGGTAGGCGCCGACGAAGACGGCCCGGTTGTCGCGGTGGCCGAAAAGCTGGGCATAGGCGTGCTGCGCCTGCATTTTTCTTATGACCAACCGGCCGGCAGCTTCGGAATCGAGGGAACTGCCATTGGGGAGTCCGCCGCCCCCGGCCATGCCGGACCGGAAGAGATCGCTCTCCTGCTGCACACCTCGGGCACGACGTCGCGTCCCAAGCTCGTACCCCTCAGCCAGGCCAACCTTGCAGCCTCGGCCCGCCACATTGGCGCAACGCTTGGCCTCGGGTCGGACGATGTCTGCCTCAACATCATGCCGCTGTTCCACATTCACGGCCTGATTGCGGCCGTGCTGTCCTCACTCGCCGCCGGCGGTAGCGTCATCTGCACGCCTGGCTTCAACGCGCTGCGCTTCTTCCAGTGGCTCGGCGATGCAAAGCCGACCTGGTACACGGCCGTGCCGACCATGCATCAGGCGATCCTGTCGCGTGCCGCGCGCAACCAGGAAGTCCTCGGCTCTGCAAAACTTCGTTTTATCCGCTCTTCGTCAGCATCGCTGCCTGCGCAGGTCATGGCCGAGCTTGAATCGACCTTCGGCTGCCCGGTGATTGAGTCCTATGGCATGACAGAAGCAAGCCATCAGATGACGTCCAACCAGCTACCGCCGAATTTACGCAAGCCTGGCAGCGTCGGCGCCGCCGCTGGCCCAGAGGTTGCCATCATGTCGCCCGACGGGCTGTTGATGCAGACCGGTCATGGGGGCGAGATCGTCATCCGCGGGCCTAACGTTACGGCCGGCTATGAGAAGAACCCCGAGGCCAACGCCACCGCCTTCGCGCATGGTTGGTTCCACACCGGCGACCAAGGCGTCCTTGACGAAGACGGCTATCTCAGGGTCACCGGACGGCTGAAGGAGATCATCAACCGCGGGGGCGAGAAGATATCCCCGCTCGAGGTCGACGATGTCTTAATGGACCACGAGGCGATCGCCCAGGCTGTCACCTTCGCCATGCCGCACCCGAAGCTCGGCGAGGAAGTTGCCGCCGCCGTCGTGTTGCGCGAGGGGCGAGATGTTACCGAATCCGATATCCGTGCCTTTTGCGCGGAGCGGCTCGCCGACTTTAAGGTGCCACGCAGGGTGCTTATCCTGGAGGAGATACCCAAAGGGGCGACCGGCAAGTTGCAGCGTATCGGACTGGCCGAAAAACTCGGGCTCGGCTGATGCGCATCACGGTCTTCGGCGCCGGCGCGATCGGCGGCTATCTTGCCGCAAAGATGGCGTCAACCGGAAGGGTTGAGCTGTCTGTGGTGGCGCGCGGCGCCCATCTTGCGGCGATCGAAAGCGACGGCTTGCGGCTTGTTGAGGACGGCAAGGAGACTACAGTCGAGGTCAGGGCGGCCGAGAGCGCGGCCGACCTCGGTGTGCAGGATTACGTCGTGCTGGCGCTCAAAGCTCACTCGGTCGGCCCGGCACTCGACCAGATCTCCCCGATGATTGGACCCGACACTGCCATCGTGACCATGCAGAACGGCGTGCCCTGGTGGTATTTCTACAAGCTCGGGGGAACGCTCGACGGCACGCGCCTTGAGGCCGTCGATCCCGGCGGCGCGATCTGGAGTGGGCTCGGACCCGAGCGAGTGATCGGCTCGGTCGTGTACCCCGCCGTCGAGGTCGATGCGCCGGGATTGATCCGCCATGTCGAGGGTCGCCGTTTCTCGCTTGGCGAACCGTCCGGCGAAAAGAGCGAACGCGTCACCCGGCTCGCCGAAGAGATGATCGCTGCCGGCCTTCAGGCACCGGTGCGCGATGACATTCGCAGCGAAATCTGGGTCAAGCTGTGGGGCAATCTCTGCTTCAACCCCATCTCGGCGCTGACCGGCAGCACACTGGAGGCGATCGCCGCCGATAAAGGCACACGTGCGCTCGCGAGGGCGATGATGCTTGAGGCGCAGGCCATCGGAGAGGCGCTCGGCGTCCGCTTCACGATCGACGTGGACCGCCGAATCAAGGGCGCCGGAGCCGTCGGAGCGCACAAGACATCGATGCTGCAGGATCTCGAACGCGGTCGACCGATGGAGATCGACGCGCTGGTCACCGCTGTGCAAGAACTCGGCCGCCTGACAGGCTTGCCGACTCCGACCATCGACGCCGTGCTCGCGTTGGTGCGTCGGCTGGCTGTCGAGCGCGGCTGCTATCACAATTGAGACGTTCAGTCTTGCCGATTGCATTGCGAAAGACTCAGAACAGCTTTGACATCGGCTTCCAATTGCTCTGTGTCTTCAGGTGTTGTCGATCCGATGCTGCCAGCCGCTTGCCGGGCACTGCGGGTGTTTTGCGGAAGTTGGCGCTTTGGCTCGATGGACTCAGACCAGTGTATAAAAACGATGTGAAAAGGCCGTATAGGTGGTGATCACGAAGCCACCCTCTCATGGACTTTTGATGCCGAACGATCCGGCGCCTGTGGAAATCGTCAATCCGCACAGCCAACACCCGGTCCTTCTTGTATGCGAGCATGCAGGTCAGACGATCCCTCAACGGCTCGGAAATCTCGGCCTCGCGCCAGGCGACATAGACCGCCACATCGGCTGGGACGTCGGCGCCGAAGCCGTGGCGCGGCGGATAGCCGCTGCGATCGGGTGTACCTGCGTCATTCAACACTACAGCCGTCTCGTGATCGATTGCAATCGTCCACCGAATGCATCCGACTCGGTGCCTGAAATCAGCGATGGGACAGAGGTTCCGGCCAATCGGGATCTGGAACCGCAAGCGCGTGAGGCTCGAATCAATGCAATCTTTGCCCCTTATGATAAGGCTTTATCCACTTGCTTCGAACGCAGCCCCAGACAGGCTGCCTTCTCCATCCATTCTTTCACCCCGCACTTTGGCGGAAAAACGAGACCATGGGATGTCGGCTTTCTGTTTCGCACGGATCAGCGAACATCGGGATGGCTTGCAGACTATTTCAAAGCAGCTGATCCCGAACTCGTTATCGGGATGAACGAGCCCTACCGGATCGATGATCTGTCAGACTGGTTCGTCCCGGTTCATTGCGAGGCACGCGGCCTGCCGCATAGCCTGATCGAAATCCGTAACGACCATATCGAAACGGTAGAAGGGCAGGAGCGCTGGACGCGCCTGCTCTGTCACGCTTTCAATCGCTGGCTTCGGGAGACCTAACATGACGATGACCCGAAATGTGCATCTTGTGCCAAGCCAATCCGCCTTGCTCTTCATCGACGTGCAGAATTTCAGTGCGCGCCGTGACGGCGGCGAGTTCAAGGATGTGGCTCCCGAAGAACTTGAGGAGAAGTATAGCTGGTATTTCACTGAACTGGGACCCGCGTGGTCCCGAACATGCAGCGCCTGCAGGCCGTCTGCCGTGATGCCGGCATCGAAGTCATGTACACGACGATTGAAAGCCTGACCCTCGACGGGCGTGATCGAAGCCTTGATTACATGATCACCGGTTTCAACGTGCCCAAGGGATCTTGGGACGGCAAGGTAATCAACGAGATCGCTCCCGCTCCCGACGAGATCGTTCTCCCCAAGTCGTCATCTTCTGTCTTCGTTTCGACCCATATCGACTACATCCTGCGGAACCTTGGAGTACGGCAGGTGGTGCTCGTCGGTCTTCTGACCGACCAGTGCGTGGACAGCGCTATACGCGATGCGTGCGACCTCGGCTATCTGGTGACAGAAGTGACCGACGCATGCCTGACATATACGCAGGCCCGTCATGAGAATTCTCCGTCGACCATCAAGGGCCATTGCCGGCAGGTCACGACCGATGCCCTGATTGCTGAACTGGGTCGTGAAGCAAGCTTCTACCGCGCAACGGCTCAACATCACCCAATCAGCGCTGTCCCGTCAGATTCGCAGCCTTGAGGATTCGCTTGGGTTAAGCCTGTTCGAACGAACCGGTCGAAACGTACGCCTGACGGCATCCGGCGAGGCGCTTCCGTCGCGTAATGCCAGCGGATCGCGACCTGCGATCCTTTGCATTGCGCCAAGGGAATGACCGAACCGCAGCATACCGAATTCTTGGCCGTTATCGGACTTGCCGCACAGACCAACCATCTTGTCACCGCAATGCAATTGCCAGTCGATCCGGCTTTTCTTGTAGAGAGTTGACCCACGGCAGACGCGCCAAGCATGCCGACCTTGGATGATCGCGCTTTCGGGCGATTTCAGACTGGCTTTTGCTAAGCCACAGACAATTCGACGAGATCGGCCGCGAAACGGGTCTGTGAATACTGGACCGGCAGCCCTTGCTGGTCGACATTGACGTAGATTGTAACCAAGACGATGGCGCCTGGCGACAACTTCAGATCGGCCAGGTCCGAGGCTTGCGCATGGCGCGCCGAAATCAGGGTCGAACGCCGGAAATAGTCTTTAACGCCGTACTCCTGCAGGGCAGTCGTGACGGACCCGGATCGCGCATAGGCATGCTCGAATCCATTGAAGCGCGCCGGATCGAAATAACTGGTGGCGCGCGACACCGGCCGACCGTCGGCCTCGCTCACGGTCTCCAGGCGCAAGACGGCGGATCCGCGCGCCAAATTGAGAGCCTCGGAAGTGCTGGCATCTGCTATCTCGATCGAATGCGAGAGCAGGATACCTCGCCTATCGCGCGCCTGGTCTTTCAACCCTTCTGAAAAGCGGGTGCGAGTGCCAATGGGGTAAGCGAAACGCTTGCGTTCCTCGATGAACGTCCCTCGCCCCTGCTCAGCGCGCAGAACGCCTTCCTGGACCAGCGCAGCAATGGCGCCCCGGACCGTGTGGCGGTTGACGCCGTAGCGCTCAGCCAGCGCAAGCTCTGGCGGCAGCCTTTCGGCAAACTCTCCGGCGCCGATCGCAAATCGGATCTGGTCGGCGATCTGGCGCCACAGGGCGATCCCGTTGCGACGTTCCATCAAGTTCTTGGGGGCCGGGGTCATTTTATCCGATCTGTCATGCGCACGTCATCGACAAGCGCTAGCAATCCTCTATAATTTGTATACTTGTCTATATCAATAGACAACTATATACGAAAGGTAAGGACCATGCAGCACGAGCGGGGACTTCAAAAAAAGGCGGATGCCGCTCGAAAGGCAGCGATGGCGGTGTTCGCCTCCGCTCCTGGCGACAGGCTGAAACAATTGGCCGAGCAGGCCGGGCTGGAGCTGAATGCCGAGGCCATGCGCGGACCTGAAACCGGCCTTGTCACGGTGCGCGGCCGCATCGGCGGAAATGGCGCGATCTTCAACACTGGCGAAGCCACTGTGACGCGCGCCACGGTGCGGCTCGGCAGCGGGCAGATCGGTCACGCCTTCGCGCTCGGCAGGGACAAGGAGAAGGTCCGCATCGCCGCCATTCTCGACGCACATTGGTGCACCGAGCAAACGCGACGCACGGTCGAGGAAACAGTGGTCGCGCCGCTGGTGGAACTGGCCGCCCAGGCGGACGCTAGGCGCCAGGCAGAAACCGCCGCGACGAAGGTTGACTTCTTTACCATGGTGCGAGGGGAAGACTGATGGTGTTGGCCGAACATATCATCGGGGGTTTCGCCGATCCCGTTTTCAAAGGGCAGGCCGTGTTTCGGACCGTGATGGATGCAATGGCCCGTCCGGGCAGCATTCAGCCGTTGGCAGTGCTCGCACAGCCGCCATCGCCGCTGTGTGCTAGCGCGGCCGCCGTGACGCTGACATTGTGCGACCAGGACACGCCGATATGGCTGGATGGGAAGCTGCGTGAGTCCGCGGCCGTTGCAAGTTGGCTCGGTTTTCATACCGGCGCTCCACTGGCCAACACGCCAGCCGATGCGCATTTTGCGCTGGTCTGCGAACCGGCTGGGCTGATGGCGCTCGAAAACTTCGCGCAAGGAACGCAGGAGTACCCGGACCGGTCGACGACACTGATATTCCAGGTCACAAGCCTGACCGGAGGCGAGAAGCTCCTGCTCGAGGGACCCGGGATCGAGCAGGCTTCCACGCTGGCGCCGAACCCTCTACCGCGCCATTTCGTCGAGCAGTGGAAGCAAAACCGGGCGCGGTTCCCGCGCGGCGTCGACCTGATCCTCGCGGCGCCAGACGCGATTGCATGCCTGCCGCGCACCACGCGAATGCGTCAAGCGGAGGTGTGAGCGGATGTATGTTGCTGTCAAAGGCGGGGAAACCGCCATCCGAAACGCCCACAAGTTGCTTGCTGACCGAAGGCGCGGTGACCGCAGCGTGCCGGCACTGCGGCTCGACCAGATTGTCGAACAGTTGGCTCTCGGAGTCGACCGGGTGATGAGCGAGGGTTCGCTCTACGACCGTGAACTCGCGGCGCTGGCCATCGCGCAGGCGCGCGGCGACCTGATCGAGGCGATCTTCCTGGTACGCGCCTACCGGACCACCCTGCCCCGTTTCGGCTACACATTGCCGGTCGATACGGCGAAGATGCATGCCGATCGGCGCGTTTCCGCCACCTACAAGGATCTGCCGGGCGGCCAGATGCTGGGACCGACGTTCGACTACACGCATCGCTTGCTCGATCCCGAACTAGCGGCGGGCCTGGACGTACCTGAGCCGGAACAGCGCGACGCGCCGCCGGAAGCCATGCCGCGCGTTTCCGATCTTCTTGCTGGCGAGGGGCTGATCGAGGCCGACGGCGAGCTTCCGGCCGGCCACGTCACCGGCGACATTACCCGCGAGCCGCTGGAGTTTCCACTCGAGCGCGATGCAAGGCTGCAGGCATTGTCGCGTGGTGACGAGGGTTTCCTGCTGGCTCTCGCCTATTCGACGCAGCGCGGCTACGCCCGCAGCCACCCGTTTGTCGGCGAAATCCGCATTGGCGAGGTCGAGCTGGAACTCGACGTGGCGGAGCTGGACTTTCCCGTGACGCTCGGCCGCATCCGCGTCACCGAATGCCAGATGGTCAATCAGTTCAAGGGGTCGGCCAAGCAGCCGCCCCAGTTCACGCGCGGCTACGGGCTGGTGTTCGGCCAGAGCGAGCGCAAGGCCATGGCGATGTCGCTGTGCGACAGGGCGCTGCGGGCGCGTGAACTGGGCGAGGACATCACCGCCACTGCGCAAGATGAGGAATTCGTGATTTCGCATTCCGATAATGTGCAGGCGACCGGCTTCGTCGAGCATCTGAAGCTGCCGCATTATGTCGACTTCCAGGCCGAACTCGACCTGATACGCCGCATGCGCGCGGAACACGACGCGAAGACGGACGCCGACGCAGCGCAAAAGGAGGCAGCCGAATGACCGCACAGGAAAAGGGCATTGCCACCTATAACTTCGCCTATCTGGACGAGCAGACGAAACGGATGATCCGCCGGGCGATTCTAAAGGGGATCGCCATTCCGGGCTACCAGGTACCGTTTGCGTCCCGGGAAATGCCCATGCCCTACGGTTGGGGTACCGGTGGCGTTCAGGTGACTGCGTCGATCATTGGGCCGGACGATGTGCTTAAGGTCATCGACCAGGGCGCCGACGACACCACCAATGCAGTCTCGATCCGCGCGTTCTTCGTCAAGGTGGCGGATGTCGCGGTGACGACGGACACGGCCAAGGCGACGATAATCCAGACGCGGCACCGCATTCCTGAACTGCCGCTGACGGCTGGTCAGACGCTGGTCTATCAGGTGCCTATTCCCGAACCGTTGCGATTTCTCGAGCCGCGCGAGACCGAGACACGCAAGATGCATGCGCTGGAGGAATACGGCCTCATGCATGTGAAGCTCTACGAGGACATCGCCAAGCATGGCCGCATCGCCACCACCTATGCCTATCCGGTCAAGGTCGAGGGGCGCTATGTGATGGATCCCTCGCCGACGCCGAAATTCGACAATCCGAAAATGCACATGTCGGCGGCGCTGCAACTTTTCGGCGCCGGCCGCGAGAAGCGCATCTACGCCATCCCGCCCTTCACGAAAGTCGTGAGTCTCGATTTCGAGGACCATCCTTTCGAGGTCCAGGCATTCGACCAGCCTTGTGCTCTATGCGCCGCCGAACAGGTTTATCTGGACGAAGTAATCCTCGACGATCACGGTGGGCGCATGTTCGTCTGTTCCGACACCGACCATTGCGAGAAGCGCCAGGCAGAGGGTCATCGGGGCCACCTCGCACCGGCCAAGGAAGCTGTGGAATGAGCGACGAACCCCTGCTGCGCGTCACATCGCTCTCCAAATTCTACGGTTCGCGTATCGGCTGCGAGGACGTGTCGTTCGACCTGTGGCCCGGCGAGGTTCTGGCTGTCGTGGGCGAATCCGGTTCAGGCAAGACGACGCTGCTCAACTGCATTTCGACTCGGCTTTCTCCGACGTCCGGATCGGTTTCGTACCGGATGCGGGACGGCGTCTATCGTGACCTCTACCGCATGACAGAGGCGGAGCGCCGCTTCCTGATGCGAACCGACTGGGGTTTCGTCCATCAGAACCCCGCTGATGGTCTGCGCATGACTGTCTCGGCGGGCGCCAATGTCGGCGAACGACTGATGGCAGTCGGCGACCGGCACTATGGCAGCATCCGCGCCACCGCCATCGACTGGCTGGGACGCGTCGAGATCAGCGATGATCGTGTCGACGACGAGCCCCGCGCCTTCTCCGGCGGCATGCGGCAGCGGCTGCAGATCGCGCGCAACCTGGTGACCGGGCCGCGCCTCGTCTTCATGGACGAACCGACAGGTGGCCTCGACGTGTCGGTGCAGGCGCGACTGCTCGACCTGCTGCGCGGACTGGTCAACGACCTCGGTCTGGCCGCTGTCGTTGTCACGCACGACCTTGCCGTGGCCAGGCTCCTGTCGCACCGGATTATGGTGATGAAGAACGGATACGTGGTGGAGACAGGCCTCACCGACCGGGTGCTCGACGATCCGCACGCGCCCTACACGCAATTGCTCGTTTCCTCGATACTGCAGGTCTGACCATGCCGACGCCTATCGTCGTTTCGGAAGTCTCCAAAAGCTTCACCATGCACCTGCGCGACGGCATCGTGTTGCCGGTCGTTGCCAATGTCACCTTTGCAATCAAGGCAGGCGAATGCGCCGTGCTCGGAGGTCCTTCGGGAGCTGGAAAAAGCTCGATCCTGAAGATGCTTTACGGCAATTATTCTGCTGACGCGGGCCAGATCATCGTCCGGCACGGGGAGCAACTGGTCGACCTGGCGAGCGCCAGTCCGCGGACGGTGCTGAAGATCCGCCGCGACACGATCGGCTATGTCAGCCAGTTCCTGCGCACAGTGCCAAGGGTCTCGGCGCTGGATGTGGTGGCCGAACCGCTGGTTGGTCTCGGGTCGCAGAAAGAAACCGCAAGAGAACGGGCGCGCGAGTTGCTGGCGCGTCTAAACCTGCCGGAAAGGCTTTGGGCACTGCCCCCGGCAACCTTTTCGGGCGGCGAGCAGCAAAGGGTCAACATCGCACGCGGCTTCATTACACCCCATCCGGTGCTGCTACTCGACGAACCGACCGCCTCGCTAGACGCGCAGAACCGCGACGTCGTGATCGACATGATCGCGCGCAAGAAGAGCGAGGGGGTCGCGCTGCTCGGCATCTTCCATGATGCCGACGTGCGCGAGGCGGTGGCCAACCGGATCATAGATGTCAGCAGTTTCGCGCCCGGACACGCGACCGCATGACTAAGCTCTCCGAGAAGCCGCTGGTCGACGAAACCGCCTATGTCTCAGGCTCGACGCTTGGACGCTACACGGAAGTTGGCAAACGCACCAACCTCATCGATTCTTCGCTCGGTGACTATTCCTACATCGTGCAGGACTGCGGCGTTTGGTGCGCCAATATCGGCAAATTCGCAAACATTGCGGCTGCCGTTCGGATCAACGCCACCAACCATCCGACGTGGCGACCGACATTGCATCATTTTACCTACCGCGCGTCGGACTACTGGGAGGACGCGGACCAAGAGAGTGAATTTTTCGACTGGCGGCGGGCGCACGCCGTCACGATCGGCCATGACACATGGCTCGGTCATGGCTCGACGGTCCTGCCAGGGGTGACGGTGGGCGACGGCGCGGCTGTCGGAGCGGGCGCGGTGGTCTCGAAGGATGTTGCGCCCTACACGATCGTCGGCGGCGTGCCGGCCAAGCCGATCCGCGAACGCTTCAACCGCAAGACAGCGGAGCGTTTTCAGGCGCTTGCCTGGTGGGATTGGGATCATGCCGCCTTGCGGGCTGCTCTGGACGATTTCCGAGGCCTTTCGGCCGAAGCTTTTCTGGAGAAACACGGCAGCTAGTCCCATTCACGATTGGTAGAGTCCACACACCCGTTAACCAGTGATTTGCAACTAACGCGCTAAGCAGGTTGCAACAGTCGACCACTTTCATTTCCTCCTATTGATGGGCAGCGGAGCCAGATCATGGCGCGTCGGGTGTGGATGGAGACTCCTGATGGCATCCGAAATCCGTCTGGCCGAAATCCTCGGTGCGCTCAGCCGGGCGCTTGACCTGACCGAAGGTCAGCCGCCGGGGCACTGCGTGCGGTGCTGCTGGATCGGTGTCAGCGTCGGTCAGACATTGGGTCTGCCTGAGAGCGAACTGAAGGATCTCTACTACGCTCTGCTTCTCAAGGATCTCGGTTGCAGCAGCAATGCGGCGCGCATCTGCGACCTCTATCTGGCTGACGACCTTTCATTCAAGAAGGACTTCAAGCTTCTGAATGGCAGCCTGCCGCAGGTACTGCGCTTCGTGCTATCGCACACCGGCGCCAACACCGACCTTGCTCAGCGATTTCGCAGCATTATCGCTATCCTGCAGAATGGTGGTGAGATCGCCCGCGAGTTGATCGAGACCCGCTGCCAGCGGGGTGCCGACATCGCCAAACAAATGCGTTTCCCCGAGCCGGTCGCTAGGGCCATCCTCGATCTGGATGAGCATTGGGACGGCTGCGGCAAGCCCGTCCGGCTCGCCGGCACGGATATCTCGCTCTTCGCAAGGATCGCCTTGCTCGCTCAGGTCGTCGACGTGTTTCACGCTAGCGCGGGCCGAGAAGCCGCGATTGCGGAGGCCTCGAACCGGTCCGGCGGATGGTTCGATCCAACCGTTGTGGCCGCGTTCAAAGACGTCGCGCGCAGTGAAGACTTCTGGCAGACTCTTGCGTCGGACGACATTGAAACAACAGTGCTCGAAATGGAGCCCGGAAGGTCGGCTGTCGTCGCAGACGAGGACTACCTGGACGATATTGCCGAGGCTTTTGCGCGGGTTATCGATGCCAAAAGCCCCTTCACATCGGGTCACAGCGAAAGGGTTGCAGTATTCACAGACCTGATTGCAGAAGAGATGGGCTATGACCGCGTCCGTCGCCGCTGGCTCAAGCGGGCAGCGCTGCTGCACGATATCGGCAAGCTGGGCGTCAGCAACAGCGTCCTCGACAAGCCTGGGAAACTCGACGAGACGGAATGGACAGCCATGCGCCGGCACGCAGAGCTTTCAGAACAAATCCTGTCCAAGATCTCGGCTTTCGCGGACCTTTCAAAGGTCGCCGCCGCGCACCACGAGCGGCTTGACGGCAAGGGGTACCCGAATGGCTTGCGCGGCGAGGAAATCGATATGGACACGAGGATCATCTCGACGGCCGACGTCTTCGACGCCTTGACCGCCGACCGGCCCTACAGATCAGCAATGTCCGCCTCCAAGGCCTTGGCCATCCTTTGGGAAGGATCAGGGGCTTCCCATGACCCGCTCTGCATCGAAGCGCTGGAGCTGGCGCTGACCAAGGCTGACATGGCAGCCGCCTGAGGCCTGCGCAGGTCGACCCAATCAGTCAGCGTCGCGCTCGACGATTTCCAGCGTTCCTGCTCGCAGCTCGAGATCGTATTCCCTGCCATCGGCTTCGACCGCGTCGTCGACCTCCCAGACAGTGCCGTCATCCTCGAGCTCGATGCTTTCCCACCGGGTGAAGCCTTCCGCCTTGAGTTCGGCCTCAATGGCGGCGCGCTCCTCCGCGGTCGGGTCGCGGTCGGCAAGAGCGGGAGCCGGCACGAGGGTCAGTGCGGCAGCAAGAACCAGATATTGGCGGGTCATCAAATCTCCACTTTCCGGGAAGCTCCTACAAAGCGCGGGCCGCCCCGGAGTGTCGGGCCACGACGTCACGCACGTAGCGTCCGTGCCACGACGAGCAAGTCCGGACCGGACACAATCCCGTGAGCCCTGCCGTGACAGTGGAGCGTTACAAAACTGACACGCTCCCGACATCCCTCCTTCATGTGGCCGGGTTAACGCACACTCAGGATCGCAAGAAGGTTGGATCAGGGAGTCGGCATGCTGCAGATACGCGACGTGACGCGCCGTTTCGGGAAGAACACCGCCGTCGACCGCGTCGCGATCGAGATTCCCGAGGGTCAGATGGTGGGCATCATCGGCCGCTCTGGCGCCGGCAAATCCACTCTACTTCGCATGGTCAACAGGCTGGTCGATCCATCGGAAGGATCGATCCGGTTCGGTCGGCGCGAGGTGTCTGCGCTGCGCAACGCCGAACTACGGGCCTGGCAGCGCGACTGCGCCATGATCTTCCAGCAATTCAATCTGGTTCCCAGGCTCGATGTCGTTTCCAACGTGCTGCACGGCACGCTGAACCGGCGGTCGACGTTGGCTACCATGTTCAACCTGTTTCCGACCGCCGACATCCATCGCGCGCTGGATATACTCGACCGTCTCGGCATCGCCGGACATGCACCCAAACGGGTCGAGGCGCTGTCGGGCGGCCAGCAGCAGCGCGTCGCCATCGCGCGGGCCCTGATGCAGGATCCGAAGATCATCCTGGCCGACGAGCCGATCGCGTCGCTCGACCCGATGAACGCACAGGTCGTCATGGACACGCTGCGCCGGATCCACGACGAGGACGGACGGATGATCGTGTGCAACCTGCATACGCTCGACACCGCGCGGCGCTACTGCGACCGCGTCATCGGCATGCGCGATGGCCGCATCGTTTTTGACGGCCACCCCGAGGACCTCACCACTTCGGTGGCGCGCGACATTTACGGCGCAGATGAGAACTTCTCGGAGGCATCCACCTCGACGTCCATCGAGACCCTCGAACCGGTCTGCGCGCCGGTCCGGGAGCCGGCTTTCGCAAACTGAACCATTTAACACCCGCCACCACAGAGCGGTGGCAATCAACCAGGAGAACATGATGAAGAAACTGCTCGCAGCGCTGATCGCGTCGGCGGCCCTTACGGCGCCCGCCCTCGCCCAGGACAAGATCGCCGAGTTTCGCATTGGCGTGCTCGGCGGAGAGAACGCACAGGATCGCATGACATCCAACGAGTGCGTCCGCAAATACACCGAGGAACTTCTCGGCGTTCCGACAAAGATCTTCACGCCGGCTGACTATGACGGAGTCATTCAGGGTTTGCTCGGCGGCACCATCGATATGGCCTGGCTGGGAGCATCGGCCTATGCCAAAACCTACCTTACCGATCCGGAGGCCGTGGACGTGGTTCTGGTCAAGACCAATCTCGACGGTTCCTTTGCCTACCACTCCATTGGCTTCGCCCGCAAAGATTCCGGCATCACCTCGCTTGGCGACATGAAAGGCAAGAAGTTCGGATTCGGGGATCCGAATTCGACATCCGGCTATCTGATTCCGTCCGTCGAGATCCCGCAGGAAACAGGCGCGACAATGGACAACGGCGTCTATTTTGACGAGGTGGTGTTCACAGGTGGCCACGAGCAGACCATCGTTGCTGTCGTCAACAAGGACGTCGACGCGGGCGTGACCTGGGCCGACGGCCAGGGCGAATGGGAAGATGGCTACAATTCCGGCGCCCTGCGTAAGGCGGTCGATTCCGGCATCGTTGACATGAACGACATTGTCGAGATCTGGCGTTCCAAGCCGATCCCAGAGGGTCCCATCGTCCTGCGTCGCGCACTTCCGGCCGAAGTGAAGACGAAGATGGTCGACTTCCTGGAAGGACTGCACGCCAAGGACAAGGACTGTGCTTACAGCATGGCGGCCGGCGAAACCGCAGGGTTCAGGCCTATCACACATGACGCCTACCAGACCATGATCGACCTGCGGAAGGCCCAGACCAACTGAGCCATTTTCGATAGAAAAGGGCGGGTTCTCAGGGACCCGCCCGCATTTTTCCGGGCGCACAGATCAAGATGACAGCGTTTCCTGCGAGCGGCAGCGGCAGCCTGCGGTCTGAATACCTGGCACTGGTTCGCCGCCGCCAGATGTATTCCGGGCTGATGATGATCGTCTTCCTGGCGGTACTCGCGGCCGGCTTCGGACTGGCGGACAGCCGCAATGCCGGCGGTTTCTGGGATGGCCTGCCGAAACTCTTCGACTTTCCGGCCGAATTGATCAGCGAGGCTTTCGAAAAGTCCGCGGCAATGCCCGCCAACCTGTTGCTCTACCTTCCCGCCATGATCGAGACGGTCAACATCGCTGCGGTGTCGACGCTGGTCGGGGCGCTGTCGGCAATCGTCCTGTCGCTGCTGTCGACACGGGGCCTCGCCCGCTGGCCGGCGCTGATTCCGCTCTTCCGGCGTCTGATGGACGTGATGCGCGCCGTGCCC
>JBBSOT010000065.1:0-18428 GCA_038259455.1 Hyphomicrobiales bacterium
AGCACAAGGCAGTGTCATAATAAAGGGGCTGAGCGTCTGATTTTCATGGCGTCGAGGCCTTAGCCGGCGTCTGAATCGGCGGGCTCTCCGGTGCTTGAACCACATTGCGCCAATCACGCTGCAGGCCAAGTCCGTCTCTGCCCACCCGATATCAGGCTGTCGCGGATCTGACGAATTCTAAGGCAAAACCCCGACTGGATATAGCCGTACCGTACCGTACGGTACGATTTGCGGTTGCGGGGGAAAGGCTTTCGTATTAGGTACAGTGACGAATGGCCGTCACCGAAAACGACGGTCGACAGATCGCAGGATATGACCATGCCTCCCTATCGTT
This sequence comes from Hyphomicrobiales bacterium, assembly GCA_038259455.1. Taxonomy (GTDB): domain Bacteria; phylum Pseudomonadota; class Alphaproteobacteria; order Rhizobiales; family Rhizobiaceae; genus CAMYMG01. The sequence goes on from JBBSOT010000065.1 coordinate 335, forward strand.
CACGCACCACCACCCACGGCAGAAACATGGCCGGCGCGCGCGGCCTCTGGCGCGCCACCGGCATGAAGGACGGCGATTTCGGCAAGCCGATCATCGCGGTGGTCAACTCCTTCACGCAGTTCGTGCCCGGCCACGTCCACCTGAAGGATCTGGGGCAACTGGTGGCGCGCGAGATCGAGGCGGCCGGCGGCGTCGCCAAGGAATTCAACACCATCGCCGTCGATGACGGCATCGCGATGGGCCATGACGGCATGCTCTATTCGCTGCCATCGCGCGAGATCATCGCCGACAGCGTCGAATACATGGTCAACGCGCATTGCGCCGACGCCATGGTCTGCATCTCCAACTGCGACAAGATCACGCCCGGCATGCTCAATGCTGCCATGCGTCTCAATATCCCGGTCGTCTTTGTCTCCGGCGGCCCGATGGAAGCCGGCAAGGCGATGGTCAAGGGCAAGCTGCAGGCGCTCGACCTTGTCGATGCCATGGTCATGGCTGCCGACGACACATACAGCGACGAGGAGATCGCCACGGTCGAAGAGGCGGCGTGCCCGACCTGCGGCTCGTGCTCGGGCATGTTCACGGCCAATTCGATGAATTGCCTGACCGAGGCGCTCGGACTGTCGCTGCCCGGCAACGGCTCGACGCTCGCCACCCATTCCGACCGCAAGCGGCTGTTCGTCGAGGCCGGCCACACCATCGTCGACCTCGCCCGCCGCTATTACGAGCAGGACGACGAGACGGCGCTGCCGCGCACCATCGCCACCAAGGCGGCCTTCGAGAACGCTATGGCGCTCGACATCGCCATGGGCGGCTCAACGAATACGGTTCTGCACATCCTGGCCGCCGCGCATGAGGGCGGCATCGACTTCACCATGGATGACATCGACACCCTGTCGCGCAAGGTGCCGGTGCTGTGCAAGGTCGCGCCGGCCAAGGCCGACGTGCACATGGAAGACGTCCATCGTGCCGGTGGCATCATGGCCATCCTCGGCCAGCTCGACCGCGCCGGCCTGATCAACCGCGAGGAGCCGACGGTTCACGCGCTGACCATGGGCGATGCACTCGACCAGTGGGACATCAGCCGCACCAATTCCGACACCGTTCGCAATTTCTTCATGGCCGCGCCCGGTGGCGTTCGCACGACGCAGGCTTTCTCCCAGTCGAACCGCTGGGCCGAGCTTGACCTCGACCGCAAGGAAGGCGCCATCCGCGCAGCCGACAGCGCCTTTTCCAAGGATGGCGGGCTTGCCGTTCTGAAGGGCAACATCGCGCTCGACGGCTGCATCGTGAAGACGGCCGGCGTCGACGAGTCGATCCTGAAATTCACCGGCCCGGCGCGCGTCTTCGAAAGTCAGGATGCCACCGTCAAGGCGATCCTGTCGAACGAGATCAAGCCCGGTGATGTCATCGTCATCCGCTACGAGGGACCGCGCGGCGGCCCCGGAATGCAGGAGATGCTCTATCCGACCAGCTATCTGAAGGCCAAGGGCCTCGGCAAGACCTGCGCGCTTGTCACTGACGGGCGCTTTTCGGGTGGCACGTCGGGCCTGTCGATTGGTCACGCGTCGCCGGAAGCCGCCGAGGGCGGCGCCATCGGCCTGGTGCGCGAGGGCGACATGGTCGAGATCGACATCCCCAACCGCACGATTAACCTTGCCGTCTCGGATGCGGAAATGGCAACGCGCCGCGCCGCCCAGGACGCGGCCGGCTGGAAGCCCGCGGTCAAGCGCAAGCGCAACGTCACGCCGGCGCTCCGCGTCTACGCGGCCTTCGCCACATCGGCGGCGCGCGGCGCTGTGCGTGTGGTGCCGGAGGAGTAGGCTTCCCACTCCGGCCTTGCAGTCCGCTTCGAACCGGGCAAACTGCGGCACGTGAGTTATCGCCGTTGCGGAGGAGTTGAAGCATGGATGAAGCGGTTGCCTGGCGGCACATGAACGGCGCGCCCAAGGACGGCACGCGTGTTCTGGTCACCGTGCGCTCCTCCGAGCAGGGCCCGGCCGAGGTCGACGTCGCCTACTGGGCGCGCGCCGACCAGTTCGCGATCGAGGGCTGGCGCTCGGCAGACTCGCATCCCGGCCAGATCGTCGCCTATGCCGATCCCGAGCTGAAATGCTGGATGCCGCTTCCCGGCGCCGGCTCAGCCCCCATGCCCGAGCCATGGGATGCCGAAAGCGGCGAGGAACTGTTCGGCTCCGGTATCTGACCTTCGCCTGCGCTCCGTTGCAGGAGTTCAGCCTGCGGCGATTTCATGCAGTGCCGCCACCAGCCTGTCGCGGTCGCCAGCCAGCCCCTTGTAGTCGAGCTGCTCCTCGTCCAGCGCCATCAACTGTCCCGCAAAACTGCTTGCCAGCACCATCCGCTCCGGATGGCCGCGTAGCGCCGCGAGCGGGTCGAGATGGATGCGGATCGTGAACAGGATATCGCCCGTCGCCGGCAGCTTGCGCAGGGTCTGGCGCTCGACGCGGATGAACGCGCGCGCCGCCGCCTCGACGTCGCCGAAGCGGACCGGCCGTCCCGTCGCGCGATCGATGCGCTCGACATTCGACAGCGGGTGATAGAGCGCGTCGCCGGCCTGGATCGACCAGTTGAAGCGCTCCACCGGGTTGCCCGGCTGCAGCTTGTCGAACATGCGGTCGATCAGCCCGGCATTGCGCGTGCCGGGGCCAAAGCCGGGCACGGGTTCGTGAATCGTCGACATCGGCTTGCCGAACTTTTCCAGCAGCTTCCATGACGAGGGAAAACACAGCGCCCCGGCGGCAAGCCGCCAGCCATCCTCGCCGCGCCGCATGACGATCAGGTCCTCCTGCACCAGCAGCGATGCGCGATGCAGGGCCGGCAGGGCGCCTTGTGCCGGCGCATCGAGTTCGGGATGCCCGACCACCGTAAGGCCGTCGCCTGTGGCACGGTAGCGTTCGGGAAAGCGCGCCGGCAGATACTTTTCAAGCAGCGCCAGCACCTCCGCTTGGACATCCCCGCTGCCTGGCTCGGCAACGAAGACCTGCGCGGCATGGCTGGCGTGGATGCGTCGCTTTTCGGCGAGCTGGAAATCGAAGGCGTCGTCGATCTCGATCCAGTTGGCGAAATCGAGCGGCCTGAGGCCGATGGTGAAAAGCTTCGAGGAGCCGTCATAGGGCGTGTGGGTCGGGTGCTGCGGCATGATCTCCTCGTTGCGTTTCATTCGCCCGGTACATCGCCGCTCAGTCGAGCCGCGCCCGGATCAACCCGCGCAGCGAATTGCCGACGAACAGGGCTTTCGCCGGGCCCAAATCATCCACCGTCAGCACGGTCTCTATCGCCTTGCCGGACGCCAGTAGCTCGGCGCGCAGCACGCCCGCCAGCAGGCCACAGGACAGGGCAGGGGTCTGTAGCGGCCCGCCGTCGCCCGCGTCGACAAAGAGACTCGTAATCGTGCCTTCGCATACTTCGTCGCGCTCGTTGAGCAGCAGCACCTCGTCGGCCTCGGCCGGTGAAAATTCACCGCGCGCCCGGTCATAGGCGCCGCGCCGCGTCGTCTTGTGGCGCAGCAGCGCGTCGTTCGCATCGAGGCGCGTCGCGGCCAGCTTCAAGCGCCATACGGTTTCCGGCGGCTGCAGGCTGAAGGGCTGTGCGGTCGCGGCAGCCTCACCGTGCCGCGCCACCGTCAGACGGACGCGACGCATGCCTTCGGCATCATCGACTGCCTGTCTCAGCGCGGCGCGCGTCGTCGATCGATCATACGCAAGGCCGAGGTCGCGCGCCGAGTTTTCGAGCCGCGCCAGATGACGGTCGAGCCGCAGGAATCCCTCGTCCGGCTGCCAGCGCAGCGTCTCGATCAGCTGGACGCCGGCGGTCGTCCCGTGGCGTAGCGCGCCTTCAGCAGGCATTCGGCATATTCCTCCTCGGCGGTCGAATCGAACACCACACCGCCGCCGACATTGTAGACGGCCTCGCCGTCGGGAAAGAGCGTGATGGTGCGGATCGCCACGTTGAAGCGCATCCGCCCGCCGGGCTCCACCCAGCCAACAGCGCCGCAATAGGCGTTGCGCGGCGCGCTTTCGAGTTCGCGCAGGATCTGCATGGCGCGGATCTTCGGTGCGCCGGTGATCGAGCCGCACGGGAAGAGCGCTGCAAAGATCTCGCGGATCGACAGGCCGGGCAGCAGTTTTGCGCGCACCGTGCTCACCAACTGGTGCACGGTGGCAAAGCTCTCGATGCGAAACATCTCGGGCACGTCGAGCGTGCCGACCTCGCTGATCAGCGAAATGTCGTTGCGCAAGAGGTCGACGATCATCCGGTTCTCGGCCTGGTTCTTCGGATCGTTGAGCAGGAAGCGTTTCAGCTCCTCGTCCTCTTGCGGCGTCGTGCCGCGCGGCGCGGTTCCCTTCATGGGGTGCGTCTCGATCCAGCCGTCCTCGTCGGTCTCGAAGAACAATTCGGGCGACCGCGACAGGATGACAGGCCCGCCGAGATCGACCAGGGCGCCGTATTTGACCGGCTGGCGCGCCGCCAGCGCGTCGAAGGCCGACAGCGGGTCGCCTGTCCAGTTCGCCTCGACCGGAAAAGTCAGGTTGGCCTGGTAGCAGTCGCCCTCGCGCAGATGACGGTGAACGCGGTCGAAACGTTCCCGATAATCCTCGAAGGACCATGTCTCGCGGACGCCGAATATCGGACCATTGGTCGCCGGTACGCGATCTGCCGGCAGCCTGCGCTCCGACGGCCCGTCGAAGACGCCAAGGCAGCAGAGCGGCACGCGGCGGCCCTCCGGCAGCAGCGGCAGCAGTTTCGGTTCGAGCAGGTAACCGGCCTCATAGGAGAAATAGCCGGCCAGCCATTTTCCGGCCCGTCGCGCATTCTCCGCCCTTTCCAGCGCCGCGTCGTAGTCCTCGGCCGTGTCGGCCGAAATGATCTCGACCGGCTGGTCGAACAGGAGTTCGTCGCCGGAAAAATCGTCGCGGAACAGGATGTAGGGGGGCGTTGGGATCACAAGATACCCGCGATCGTGCTCGTTTGTTTACCGATGGACGGGCTGCAACCGTTCAGTCCAGCGCTTCCAGTTCGTCGATCAGGCCGCTGATCACCGACAGGCCAGCCTGCCAGAATTTCGGGTCCGAGGCATCGAGGCCAAACGGTTTCAGCAACTCCGAATGATGCTTGGTGCCGCCGGCCTTCAGCATCTCGAAATACTTCTCCTGAAAGCCGCGCTCGGCGTTCTGGTAGACAGCGTAGAGCGAGTTCACCAGGCAGTCGCCGAACGCATAGGCATAAACGTAGAATGGCGAATGGATGAAGTGCGGGATATAGGTCCAGAACGTCTCGTAACCGTCGCGCAGCTGGACCGCCGGGCCAAGGCTCTCGGCCTGCACCTCGAGCCAGAACTGGCCGAGCTGGTCCGATGTCAGTTCGCCGTTGCGGCGTTCGGTATGCACCTTTCGCTCGAACTCGTAGAAGGCGATCTGGCGCACCACCGTGTTGATCATGTCCTCGACCTTCTGCGCCAGCATCGCCTTGCGCTCGCGGCGGTCCCTGGTCTGGTCGAGCAGCATGCGGAAGGTCAGCATCTCGCCGAAAACCGAGGCCGTCTCGGCCAGGGTCAGCGGCGTCGAGGCCATCAGCGGGCCCTGTGCGCCAGCCAGCACCTGATGCACGCCGTGGCCAAGTTCGTGCGCCAGCGTCATCACGTCGCGCGGCTTGCCCATGTAGTTCAACAGGACGTACGGATGCGCCGAAGGCACGGTCGGATGCGCGAAGGCACCGGGCGACTTGCCGGGACGCACCGGTGCGTCGATCCAGTTCTTGTCGAAGAAGGTTCGCGCAATGTCGGCCATCTCGGGCGAGAACCGGCCATAGGCCGACAATACCGTGTCCTTTGCCTGTTCCCATCCGATCGTCGCCTGCGGCGTATCCGGCAGCGGCGCGTTGCGGTCCCAGTGGTTCATGGCATCCATGCCCAGCCAGCGCGCCTTCATCGCATAGTAGCGGTGCGACAGACGCGGATAGGCCTCGTGAACGGCCAGGGCCAGCGCATCCACGACGCTTCTCTCGACGCGGTTGGCCAGATGGCGTGAATCGGCAATGTCTTCGAACCCGCGCCAGCGGTCGGAGATTTCCTTGTCCTTCGAGAGTGTGTTGGTGATCAGCGTGAAGGTGCGCAGATTCTTGCCGAACGTGGCAGCGAGCGCCTCCGATGCCTGCTGGCGCACGGCGCCGTCGGCATCCTGAAGCCGGTTCAGCGTCGGCTCGAGCGCCAGGAGCTCGCCGTCGATGTCGAAGCGCAGATCGGTCATCGTCTCGTCGAAGAGCCGGTTCCAGGCGCCGCGCCCGGTGATCGACTTTTCGTGGAACAGCTGCTCGATACGATCCTCGAGCTGGTAGGGACGGTCCTGCCTGAGATCGAGGATCCATGGCCGGTAATGGCCGAAGGCAGGGTCGGCATCCATCGCCTTGTGGATGAGGTCGTCGTCGATCAGATTGAGTTCGAGCGCGAAAAACAGCAGATGCGCGCTGGCGTCCGTCATCTTCTCCTGGATGTCGCCGTAGAGCTTGGCGCGCTTCGGGTCCGACGTGTCGCCGGCGTAGACCAGTCCGGCATAGGAAGCGATCTTGCCGATCAGTTCCTCGATGCCCTCGAATTCGCGCAGCGCCTCGCCGAGCTTGCCGTCGGCGCCCTTGGCGGCTTCCGCCCAAAGCGAGCCCTTCCAGCGGCTCTCGAAGGCGGAGGCGTCACGCGCTGCCTTGTCGAGGTCGGCGCGAAGTTCGGGCGCGGTGATGCCGGTATAGAGATCGCTCAAATCCCATTCGGGCAGAACGCCCAGTCCCGCTGCGCCGCTGCTGCCCTCGGGTCCACTTACTCGTCTTCCACGCATCGTCCGCATCGCTCTCGCCTTCCGGTCCCGGTCAAGCCAAACGCCGGCCTAAAGACTTCGTTCACCGGCTTTTTTGAAGCCTTGTTTAGAACCCTGTGCCAGTATGATCCAGCCGCCAACAACGGCGCACGGGGCTTGTTCCTTTATCTCATGGCAGTTTCCATCCTCATAGTCGATGACGATCCGGTTCAACGCCGCCTGTTGCAGGCGGCAGTGCTGCGCTTTGGCTATGACGCGGTGGTGAGCGACAATGGCGAGGCCGCTCTGGCCAGGCTCGATTCGGGCTCCGGGGCTGCCATCGGTGCAATAATCCTGGACCTCGCGATGCCCGGTATTGGCGGGCTCGGCGTCCTCGACGCGATGCGCGAACGCGACATTTCGGTCCCGGTTATCGTGCAGACCGCCCAGGGCGGGATCGATGTTGTCGTGTCGGCAATGCGGGCCGGCGCTTTCGATTTCGTCGTCAAGCCGGCGTCCCCGGAACGGCTGCGCGTTGCCATCGCCAGCGCGCTCAAGGTCGAGGCGCTGGAAGTCCGGGCGCGCCAGTCTCCAAAGCGCGGCGGCGTCATCTCGTTCAAGGACATTGTCACGCGCAGCCCGGCCATGGAGCGCGTCGTCCGTCTTGCCCAGAAGGCTGCCGCATCCAACATCCCGATCCTGATCGAAGGCGAATCGGGCGTTGGCAAGGAACTCGTCGCCCGCGCCATACAGGGTGCCGGCGAGCGCAAATCAAAGCCTTTCGTCACGGTCAATTGCGGTGCCATTCCCGACAATCTCGTCGAGAGCATTCTTTTCGGTCACGAAAAAGGCTCGTTCACGGGTGCGACCGAAAAGCACACCGGCAAGTTTGTCGAGGCGCACACGGGAACGCTCTTTCTGGACGAGATCGGCGATCTGCCGCTCGATATGCAGGTCAAGCTGCTGCGCGCCGTGCAGGACGGCCAGGTCGATCCCGTCGGCGGCAAATCCACGGTCAAGGTCGACATCAGGCTGATATCGGCAACCCATCGCGACCTGCTGCAGCAGGTCAAGGATGGCCATTTCCGCGAGGACCTCTTCTACCGGCTGAACGTCTATCCTATCGTCGTGCCGCCACTACGCGACCGCCGCGAGGACATCCCCACTATGGTACGCCATTTCATGGCGCATGTCGATCTGGGCAAGGGTGGCGGGCCGCGCATCAACGCCATTTCGGAAAGCGCACTCGCCATGCTTGGCGCCTATGACTGGCCGGGCAACATCAGGCAGCTCGAAAACGCCGTGTTCCGGGCTTCCGTGCTGTGTGAAGGCGACATGCTCACCGTCGACGAGTTCCCGCAGATACGCGCCCAGGTCGAAGGCATCGTCGATCTTGACCGCGCCGCGCCCGCTGTTGCGCCAACTTCCGTGCAATCGACCGGCGCCGCACCCGTGTCTGAGGTCAAGCAACCTTCCTTCGGTATTCTCAAGGCGCTCGACGACCGCGGCAATGTGCGTGCCTTGGCCGACATCGAACTCGAGATGATCAGGCTCGCCATCGATCACTATCAGGGCCAGATGAGCGAAGTGGCGCGGCGGCTGGGGATAGGGCGCTCGACGCTCTACAGAAAGCTCAAGGAACATGGTATCGATCCGGAAACCGGACGTAGCGACCGAACCACCTCCTGAAAGCCCCGCTCCAGCCTGATCCGCTAGGATTTGATTTAAACCTTCAGTTTACCAAGAAAGCGGGTGCTTGGTTTATGCCGGATTATCGCCATGGTCTTACCGCATTTCGACTTCAATAAGCTGGGATTAACCATTAGGATTGATAGTCGGATGTCTCAACCATCGCGTCCGCATGTCATCTCCGGGGACAACGGCAGCCTGCAAGGCCTTTTGATTTGATCACAACCGACCGACCCAGCAACCGGCGGAACTTTCTTACCAGGGTTTGGCCGACATGGCTTACCGGTCTGGTGCTCGCATTGACCTTCGTCATGCTGGCAGCGCCAGGGGCGCGCGCCGAAACGCGCACACTGAAGCTCTACTTCATCCACACCAAGGAAAAGGCCGAGATCACCTACAAGCGCAATGGCCGCTACGATCAGGCCGGCCTGAAGAAGATCAATAATTTCCTGCGCGACTGGCGCCGCAACGAGCCGACCAAGATGGATCCGCGGCTGCTCGATCTGGTCTGGGAGACCTATCGGAGTGTAGGCGCCAGGGATTACATCCATGTCGTCTCGGCCTATCGCTCACCAGCCACCAATTCCATGCTGCGCAGCCGCTCCAAGGGCGTTGCCAACAAGAGCCAGCATATGCTCGGCAAGGCGATGGATTTCTACATTCCGGGCGTCAGCCTGAAGAAGCTTCGTGACACCAGCCTCAAGATGCAGGTTGGCGGCGTCGGCTACTATCCTCGCTCCGGTTCGCCTTTCGTGCATCTCGATGTCGGCAATGTCCGCCATTGGCCGAGGATGAGCCGCAAGGAACTGGTTGCGGTCTTCCCGAACGGCAAGACCCTGCACGTTCCGTCCGATGGCAAGCCATTGCCGGGCTACGAAACGGCAGTCGCTTCCTATGAGTCGCGCAAGAAGAGCGGCACCACCGCGCTGGCCCTTGCCAGTTCGGGGTCCAGCACCAAGGCCAGGACCGGTGGGCTGCTGTCGGCGCTGTTCGGTGGCGGAGCCGACGAGGAAGAGGACAACAGCGCCAGCGAAGAGGTCGCCGTTGCCAGCGTTGCGCCCAGCGCCCGTTCGGGCAGCATCGCAATCGTTCCGCCAGAGCTTGCCAATCCGGCAGACATAAGCGGTTCGATCGACGAAGAAGAATCGCCTGAGACCATCATCGCGGCACTGCCGGCGCGCAGCATTCCGCTTCCCGGATTTGCGCCGCGGCCGCAGGCCGATGTCGGGCCGGCCGATGTTCCATTCGGCGTCGCCCAGGCGCCGCTGCAGGCGTCCGATGTGGTCCAGCCCGTGGATGCGCCGTTTGGCGTTGCACAGGCGCCGCTCGAAGAGCCATCTGGTGATCTGGCCGCAAACGTCCCGTTTCCGACATTCCGTCCCGACTACGGGGACGCTGAGGATGACAGTGGCGCGCCGCCGACCGCTCTTATGGCGCTCGCTGCCGCTCCCGTGCCAGAGGCCCGACCGAGCGACGATGAACTCCTGCTGGCAAGCCTGAGCGACACCGGTGCCTCGGCCAAGAGCACGCGTCTGCCGGTCGCGTCTTCACCTGCCTCGCCGAAAATTGCCCTGGCGCGGCTTGGCGACGGTCCCGTTGCTCCGGCTTCGGGCGGCGTCAAGACGACGGCCAAGACATCGCGTGCCAGGTCTGAAGACACAAGGCCGGCGCCGAAGCCGCTTGTCGTCTCCGCACAGCCGGATGCCGCCCGCTGGGCGCTGTCGGGCAATAACCAGCTTGCTTTCGCCGGAGCCGGTTCGTCAGCGGCCCGCAATATCTTGGGCGCCGTTCCCGACCAGGTCTACGCAACCGGCTTCCAGCAGGACACGGTGGTTGCAGATGCCGGCCGCTTTACCGGCAAGGCTGTCAGCTTCATGCCGGTCGCCCGCTTCGAGACCAACTAAAACCGGTCTGCGGCTGGAGCCCTTGCCCCAGCCGATTCGATTCGCCGCAATTCCAAAATGCTTTGTTCCAGTCGCTTGACCGGTGCGTGATGCGATTGCGCGCTCTTGGGCTGACATGCTGCAGCGGGGTCGTGCCCCGTACCTTGCCGCTTGAAACGGTCTAGCGAATCCGCAAGCCGTCCAGAAAGACGTCCACGAGCCGGATCACTGTGTCCTGCCAGCCCGGCTGGTCGCGCGTGTAGCACATGCCGATCACGGCGCGCATCACGTCTGCCGGCTCGATGTCGTCGCGGATCGCACCGGCGGCAACCGCCCTGGCCATCAGGTCGGCGACGGCACGGCGGTTGCGTTCCTGATGCGCGGCGAAGACCTCAGTTGCGCCATCGAATACCGGGTTCAGGGCGGCGAGCATGCCCTTCTTTGTCGCGACCATCCTGATCTGGGCATGCAACCAGTGACGCAGCGCGTCGAAAGGCGGTTCCTCGGCCGCCAGCCTTGCGGCAAGCTCGACCAACTGGTCGATCTCGCGGCTGTAGACGGCCTGGAACAGCGCCTCGCGTGTCGGAAAGTGCCGGTACAGCGTGCCGATACCGACGCCAGCCCTGCGGGCCACGGCCTCGAGACTGGCTTCGGCGCCACCGGCGCTGAATACATCGCGTGCCGCAACCAGCAGTTTCTCGCGATTCCTGAGGGAATCCGCGCGCGGCTTGCGGCTTGAAGTTTCCTTTTCCGGTTCCAGATGACCAGTCATAGATATTTTTCGCTTGCAAAACGGAGGCAGCCTCCGTATAACACATTCAGGCAACCAATGAACCACTTTGTCAGTTGGTCATCTGCTGCTTGGCCCTGACCAGGGCGCAACCATCCGTCGCATAGACGGCTCATCACGTCGATACCCTCATATAAGAACGATCGGAGCGAACATGCCTCTGTCCGTCACATTTACGGTGAACGGCGTCCGCAGGGACGTCGCAATTGAAGACCCGCGCGTCACGCTGCTCGACCTGCTGCGCGAGCGTCTCGACCTCGTCGGCACCAAGAAGGGTTGCGATCGCGGCCAGTGCGGTGCCTGCACGGTTCTGGTCGATGGCCGGCGCATCAATTCGTGCCTGGCGCTGGCCGTCAGTCTCGATGGCGCCGAGGTACTGACCATCGAAGGGCTCGCCAAAGGCGATGTGCTTGATCCCGTCCAGGCTGCCTTCATTGCCCATGACGGCTTGCAGTGCGGTTTCTGCACGCCTGGCCAGATCATGAGTGCAGTCGGCCTCATCCAGGAGGGCGAGGCAGGCGACGACCCGGAGCGTATCCGCGAGGGAATGAGCGGCAATCTGTGCCGCTGCGGCGCCCATGCCGGCATCGTCGAGGCCGTACTCGACGCCCAGAAGAAGCTTCAACAAGGGAGGGTTGCATGAACCTCTTCGATTACATCCGCCCCGCATCGGCTGCCGAAGCGGTGGCCGCGGCCTCGCAGCCTGGCGCTGCCTATCTTGCTGGCGGCACCAACCTGCTCGACATGATGAAGACCGGCGCCCTGCGCCCCGGCCATCTGGTCGACATCACCCGCCTGCCGGGCCTCGATCGCATCGATACGCTTGCCGATGGTTCGCTGCGCATCGGTGCCATGGTGCGCAACGCCGACCTGGCCCGCGATCCGGACTTCGTCGCGGCCTTCCCAGTCGTTGCCGAGGCGCTGCTGTCTGGCGCATCGGCGCAATTGCGCAATGCCGCGACCGTCGGCGGCAATCTTATGCAGCACACGCGCTGCGCCTACTTCCAGGATCCGGCCAGCGCCTGCAACCGGCGTAATCCGGGTGCCGGCTGCGACGCTGTCGGCGGCGAAAACCGCACCCACGCCGTGCTCGGCTGGTCGAACGCCTGCATTGCAACGCATCCGTCCGATTTCTGCGTGCCGCTCGTGGCGCTTGACGCAGTGGTCGAGGTCGAGGGGCTTGACGGGCCGCGCGACATCGCCGTTGAGGAATTCCATCTGCTGCCAGGCGACACACCGGAGCGCGTGACCGCTCTGGCGCCGGGCGAGTTGGTCGTCGCGATCCGCCTGCCTGCCGAAGCCGCCCGGTTCAGCGCCAATCAGCGCTACCTCAAGCTGCGCGAGCGTGCCTCCTTCGCCTTCGCGCTGGTCTCGGGCGCTGCCGCGCTCCACATCGAGGACGGTGTCATCGCCGCGGCGCGCCTGACGCTCGGCGGCGTTGCGGCAAAGCCATGGCGTGCCCGCGCTGCGGAGAATTTGCTGGCCGGCCAGGAGCCAAGCGTCGACCTGTTCGAGCAGGCGGCCAAGGCGGCACTTGCCGACGCCCTGCCGTCCGGCGCCAACGCCTTCAAGATCGAACTGGCACGGCGCACCGCCACCCGCGCCCTGCTTCTGGCGGCGGCCGGCACGCCGGCGCGCATGCCCGCAATGCCCGCCTCCGCCCTCAGCCCTGTTCCCGGAGTTCTTTCCCATGTCTGACGTTCTCGCTTTCCCGTCGCCGCATACCCGAATGGGCTCCTCGAGCGGCCAGCCGCTGAGCCGCCGCGATGGCCAGCTCAAGGTCACCGGTACGGCAACCTACGCCGCCGACAACCACCCGGCCGGCATGCTGCACGCGGTCGTGGCGGTCAGTGCCATCGCGCGCGGCCGTGTCGCTTCGCTCGATGTTGCCGCCGCCAGGGCGCATCCGGGGGTCGTCGAGGTCATTACCCCGGCCAACCGTCCGCCGCTGTCTCAGGATCCCGATGAAAAGCTCGGCCTGTTCGGCTTCCGCCTCGAGGCCCTTCAGAATGACGGCGTGCGCTATGCCAAGCAGCCGATCGCGCTGGTCGTTGCCGAAACGCTCGAGGCCGCCACCGAGGGCGCGCGCCTGCTAGCGCCAACCTATGAGGCGGAACCGGCGCGCATGGGCTTTGACGATGGCCAGCACTACGACCCGCCGGCCGTCGGCATCGGCGCGCCGCCGGACTTCGCCAAGGGGGATATTGCGGACGGCCATGCCAGGGCCGCCATTTCCGTCGATCTCACCTTCGAGACGCCGGCGCAGTATCACAACGCGATGGAGCCGCATTCCATGGTGGCTGAATGGGACGGCGACAGGCTAATCCTGGATTCGCCCAATCAGGCGCTTGCCATGTCGCGCGCCGGCTTTGCCGGCTTCTTCGGCATCCCGCCCGAGAACGTACTGTTGCGCAGCCCTTTCCTTGGCGGCGGCTTCGGCTCCAAGGCCATCATGAACGGCCCCTATATACTGGCCATCCTGGCGGCGCGGATGCTTGGCCGGCCGGTCAAGATGGTGCTGCCGCGCGACCAGATGTTCGGCCCCGTCGGTCACCGCGGCGCAACGCAGCAGCATCTGCGGCTCGGGATGGACGAGGAAGGTCGTCTGACGGCGCTGGAACACAACGCCGTGTCAACCACCAGCAGCTTCGACGACTTCATCGAACCGGCTGCCAATGCCTCGCACAATCTCTACGCCAGTCCGGCCATTTCGACCCGGCACGGTGCTGTTCGCGTTGACGCGGGCACGCCCGGTCCGATGCGTGCGCCAGGCGAAGCATCCGGTTCGGCGGCGCTGGAATGCGCGATGGACGAGGCGGCCTTCGCCTGCGGCCTCGATCCGCTGGAATTTCGGCTGCGCAATTACGCCGAGACGGATCCGGCATCGGGAAAGCCCTTTTCGTCCAAGGCGCTGCGCGAATGTTATGCGCAGGGTGCAGAGGCCTTCGGCTGGGCCGACCGGCCGCTGCAGCCCCGGCAGATGAAGGACACGGAGGGCCACCTGATCGGCTGGGGCATGGGCAGCGCCATGTTTGGCTGCCCGATGTTTCCCGCCAAGGCCCGCACCACGCTGCGCGCCGATGGCACGGCCCTTGTCGAGATTGCCGGTGTCGATATGGGGCAGGGCGCCTGGACGGTGCTTGCCCAGATCGCGGCCGACGGCATCGGGCTCGATCTCGACCGAATCGAGTTGAGGTCCGGCACGTCCGACCTGCCCGACGGCGGCGTTGCCGGCGGATCGGGTCACACGGCCTCTGCCGGCAGCGCCCTGCAGAATGCCGGGGCCGATGCCATCGCCAGACTTGCCGAGATTGCCACCGCCGACCCGGACTCGCCGCTGTTTGGCGCCGGCAATGCCGGTGTGGAGGCGCGCAACGGGCGGCTCTACCATCGCGGCGACGACAGGCGTAGCGAAAGCTACGCCGAGATCCTCGGCCGCGCCTCCCTGGCCACGCTCGAAGGCAACGGAACGGGCGTGCGCGATCCCAAGAGCGCGGAGGAGCACGCCATGTTCTCGCATGGCGCGGTGTTTGCCGAGGTCAAGGTCGATCCCGATCTCTGCCAGGTCATGGTGACAAGGCTTGTCGGTGCCTTCGCCGCCGGGCGCATCATCAACCCGCGGCTGGCAAGGAGCCAGCTTTACGGCGGCATGATCTGGGGCGTCTCCTTCGCCCTGCACGAGGAGGCGATCCACGACCGCCGCACCGGCCGTCCGATGAATGCCGACCTTGCCGGCTATCATATCCCGGTCCATGCCGACATTCCCGACATGCAGGCGCTGCTGGTCGACGAGGACGATCGGTACGTCAATGCGCTGGGCGTCAAGGGTGTCGGCGAAATCGGCATCACCGGAACGGTCGGCGCCATTGCCAACGCCATCTGGCACGCCACCGGCGTCAGGCCGCGCCGCTTTCCGATCCGCATCGAGGATCTGATCGGCTGAGGCTGCTGTGAACAGTCGGGCCTGTCGATGGCCCGGCCATTCATCAGGCTAGGCGCAAGGACGCGCCCGAATCACGGCGCTCTATGAGTGGCCGATGCTTTGCGATATGGCTTGCCGATGGCAACGGCTATGCGCACTCACGACCAACATGGCGGCATCTCCGCGACGGTCGCCTTTGTCGACATTGCAGGCTTCAGCGCCATAGCCGATGTACATGGCGACGCCTCGGCCATTGCCATTCTTGATGTGTTCGAAGCGATGGTGCGCGAGGCACTCAGCGGCTACGAGCCGCCCATCAAGTGGATCGGCGACGAGGCGATGCTGGCTTTTGCCGGGCCCGAAATCGCCATCGAGGCGCTGGGAAAGCTGCTGCCGGCCTGTCGCGGCGAGCCGCGCCTGCCGCTCGTGCGCGCGGGGGTAAACCATGGGCCGGTGATCCGGCGGGGCAGCGACATCTTCGGCTCCACCGTGAATATCGCCGCCCGCATCACATCGATTGCAGCGCCGGGCCAGTTGATCGCCACGCAATCCGTTGCCGGCGCGGCCGCCGCCAGGGGCATCCTTGTCCGGGATCTCGGCAGCAAGGCATTGCGATCGGTTGCCGACGAGGTCTCGCTGTTTGCCATCGAGCTTGCACCCGTGGCCGACCCGTCATGGATTGATCCGGTGTGCAAGATGCATGCGCCTTTCGCCCCCTATCGCCGCGCCGCTTCCGAGGGGCCGTGGTTCTGTTCGTCGCGCTGCGAGACCGCGTACCGCAAATCGCCCAAGACCTATCCGCTGGCTGACCGCTAGATGCCGGTTTTCTGGCTTGGCCCTCACATGTTGGTGCGGTTGCCGGTCACACTGTCGGCGATCGGCAGGAAAACCGGTGCATCCGCTGTAACCGCGAAATCCTTGCCGATCTGGAACTGGCCATCCATCCAGATCTCGACTCGCCAGGTGCCCGGCGTCATCGGTCCGGTGGGTGTCCGGAAAACCCATGAACTATCCCAACCAGCCTTTTGCATGAAGTAGAAACTTTCAAATGAATCGTCAGGTGCGATCCATAGGAAGTCCAGCCTGCGGTCCTCGGCAAATGGCACACCCTGCACCAGGACTGCGACGTTCTCCTGTGGGTTGAAAGCCTGAAGGATGTGGAAGTCGTCGTCCTCCTTCTTCACCCCGACGGAGATCTCGCGAATGCCAGGCGTCATGTCCAGGAAGGACCGGTAAAGCGGGGCGTCGGCGGAAACGGTGAAGCGGGTTTCCATGATCGACTTGTCCCCGTCGAAAAGCTCGACCTGCCAGTCGCCTTCCTCGCGAGGCCCGGTCCGGTCTTCATGCAGCCATGCCTCGGACCACTCCTTGCTGTATCTGAACATGACGGCGTTCTTGTGCTGTGACGGGGACGTGAAAACGTACCTGATATCCCGCGTATCAGGATATGCCGGGCCGTGGGTCCAGACCACGATGTCTTCCTCGGGATTGACGGGACCGGCCAGGGGTTCGAAGGCAACGTGGTTTCGCTTTCTTCCGATCGCGATCCGCTTGGGGCCCGGTTCCGCGATCTCGGCTAGGGTCAGGCCGCGATTGCCCTGGTATTCGAACCCTTTCAGCCGTTCCACGAAACCGTCATTGGTCTGGACATACCAGTTGGAAATCCGGTTCACATAGCCCGGGATGCGCTCTGGATACTGCGCCGCCAGATTGACCTGCTCGTTCGGATCGGCCTCCAGATCAAATAGCTCCGGGTCTTGCGAGCCGACCTTGCCGATGATGAACTTCCACTTGCCGTCCCTCAGCCCCCATTTTTCTGGCTCCGAGTTCTTCTGGAAGAAGGCCATGCGCTCGGTATAGTCCGGTGAAAACAGGCTTTGCCCGACGACGTCGTTCGCGGGGGCGATAGACTGCGTGTCCAGGATCGTCGGCATGACGTCTGCGACGGAACTTGCAATGCTTGTCTGCAGGGGCTCGATTTCGCCGGCCAGGTCGACGATCATGAGGAAATCACGGATGTTCTCCTCGTAGAGATTGCCTTTGTGCAGATAGTTGCCGTCATGGATGTCGCCGAAGGCTTCACCATGGTCGCCGACGATGAAGAGCATTGTGTCGTCGGCCAACCCGGTCGCCTTCAGGTCGTCCACCATCTTGCCGATGACGCTGTCGGTAAAGTGGATTGCGCTATTGTACTTGCTGAGATTGTCTCCGCCTGGAAAGGGCGATGCGTAGTCGGACGGCGCTCCGTAGGGATGGTGCGTAATGACATTGAGATATGTCAGGAAAAATGGCTTTTGGACCGACTTTGCCCAGTCGAGCGCCTTGTCGGCTACATATCGCTCGTCGACGCCCCAACTGTGCGTCTCCTCGGCCCGCCGATCGGCCTCTGGAAGCGTGTCAGCGTCGAACCGCATGTCGTAGCCCAGGTTGGCATAGAACATGTTGAGGTTTTCGAAGTTGAGCCCGCCGGCCGAATAGAGTGCTGTCGGGCGGCCTGCATCGCGGAACGCCGAAACCAGCGTCTGGCCTGCGTATTGGTAGGGCAATGTCGTGTAGACGGAGCCCCAGGTCAGGGTGCGTCCGCCGGTCGTCAGCGCAACGTGCGATCGTGTCGAACCTGGAAAAACGGTTGGCAGATTGTCGAAGATGATCGCCCTGTCGAGTTGTGAGTGGAGGAACGGAGCGACGTCCTTTCTCGGTACGCCATTCTCGAGCAACTGCCGGCTTCCCACCGACTCCAGGACGATGAAGACGACGTTGCGCTTTCTGCTCCTGAGAATCGCAATGTCTTTTGCCAGGGTCTCCTTTTCTTCCTGGCTCGCGGAGGCGACCCCGTGCTCGAGTTGGTAGTATCGCTCCGGCGTCATTGCATCGATCGGCGAATGCACACCGGGTCCGGCATTTGCGCTTTTGCTCTGGATGAAGGTCAGCAAGGGATATTGTGTGACTGCCTGCGCCTTGGAATCCAATTCGGTCAGCACACTGCAAAAGACGAGCGAGAGCGCGA
>JBBSOT010000066.1:0-18300 GCA_038259455.1 Hyphomicrobiales bacterium
CTGAAGGCGCTGCAACGGGCCGGCGGCGTCGCCGAGATCGTCGGCTGGGTATTCGACCGTGACGGCAAGCTGATCGAGGGCATCACCAATGACCGCGTCGCCTCGGCGCCGCTGCCATCGCGCGAGCGTTCTCTGGTCATTGCACTGGCCATGGGCGAAAAGAAGCTGCCCGGCATCCTGGCCGCCGTTACCCGGCGTCTGGTCAACGGGCTGATCACCGACGAACGGACCGCCGAGTCGCTGCTGGCGGCGGGGTGAGGCGGCGGGTTGCGGCGAACGCCCACCCTGCCGAAGCGAGCCGAAAGGCCTGAAGCGCCATGAAATCTACACCTGTTTGCACCATGCCGGCCGACAGGCAGGGTAAGCTGCCCGACCATTGCTATTCCTCTTATATTCGTGCCCGCGCTCGGTTAGTGTGAGGGTGATCAGGAGCCCGAAGTAGATCTTGATGAGCCCGCTCAAGGAGTGCAGGACGCGTCACTGCAGGGCGATTGCGATCCTCCGCTTGACGCCGCATTTTTACAGAGACGGCTCATGGCCGGTGGCATTTGACCCGGTGGGCGGACTGCAAATGCAGACATTCGCCCTGACCAAGGGGCTTGATAGGCTGGGAATTGCGCAGACAGTATGCACGAGCCATATTCCCGGCAGCCCGCGTCGCCAGCCAATTTTCGAGCAAGCAGAACGTGTATCTCTCGGCCCACGGGTCCCGAGATTCCTTGCAGGTCCACTGCTCGGGCTTGGTTGGTTCCTGGGCATTCTGCGGCTGCTGGCGACGACTGATCGCCGTCACGATCTCGTCCACATTCACTATAACCACTCGGTTTGGTGTCGCATCCTTGCGATGGTGCTTTCACGAACGCGCCTGCCTGTTGTGGTCTCACTCAACACCGCGCTTTGGGGCGGCCTGCAACAGGCCCTTGGACTGGAAGGGTCTAGGTTGGATGTCACCCTGTGGATAGAACGCCTGGCGCTGAGGCGGGTCGCACGGGTTGTTGCCCTTACAGAGGGAGCCGCGCAGTATACGCAATCCAAGCTGCAGGTGCCGGCCGGGAGAATAATTGTCATTCCGGATGCTGTTGCGGTCGAGGAGTTTCAGGCCGCTCTCGATCAGGATGCCGCCGACGTCTTCCGGAAGCGGCATGGCATTCCTGAGGATTGGCGCGTCGTATGCTATGTAGGACGCATCAGCGAGGAGAAAGGATGGCGCGATCTGCCGGAGTTCGCCGAGGTGTTCTCGCGCAAAAAGATCTTCCTGTTAATTTGCGGCGATGGCCCCGATCGCTCGAAACTGGAGCGCGCCTTTCGTCGCCTTCACCTCGAATCCGGCTGGGCGATAACGGGCTTCCTGCCTCCTGCCGAGGTCCGGCAAGCGATGCAGATTGCGGAGGCCCTGATCTTGCCGTCGCGCCGCGAGGTGTTTGGCAGTGTGCTGCTTGAAGCCATGGCATCAGGCCTCCCGGCGGTAGCTTACGGCGTGGGCGGCATTGTCGATGTGGCTGGCCAGCCGCCAGCCGTGTCGCTTGCCCGGCCAGCAGACCCGGACGATTTCCTGCGCCGGGTCTTTGCCATCCTGGACGATGTCGGCGCCGCCGAAGCGTTGGCATCGCGCGGCAGGGATCGCGTCAAGAGTTTCGCGATGGAGCGATCGGTCGACCTGACTGGATCGCTCTACCGGGAAATTCTTGCGGGCGCAGCCGCCGCTCCTTCGACGGCCTGTAGCTGCCACTGACATGATCAACTTCGTCACCCTCAGGTCGCATCGATATACGCTGCGGCGGCTCGTGGCGGACCTTGGACACAATAAATGCCGTCAATGGAGCTACGAACACCTTTTTACACGCAAGCGCCTGCCCGGCGGGACATGGATATTTACCGACCACGAACGTCTTTCCGGATTCGAACTACTGCTGGCGGCCAGGATTGCGACCTTGCTGGAAAAGGGCGGGGCGGTGGTCATGAACCACCCGGCGCGGGTTCGCATCCGCCATGAACTGCTGACCATCCTGAAACGGGAAGGGATCAACAGTTTTTCGGCATGGAGGTGTGAATACAGGCCGTCTCCCGACCGTTTCCCTGTATTTATCCGCAACGAATTCGACCATGATTCCAGCCGGCTCGACCTGATCTGGAACCAGAACGATCTGGACGCCGCAATCGTTGAACTGGAGAATTCCGGTGAGCCGCTCAGAGGAAGGCTGGTCATCGAATACGCCGGTGCAGAAATTGCCCCCGGTGTTTGGCAGCGGTTTGCAACCTACCGCGTTGCAGACAGCATCATTGCTCATCACTACGCCGTCGATTTTCAATGGGTGGCCAAGGACGTCCAGGACAAGGCGCGATTGCACGCGCATCCGCGGTTTGAGGAGTTTCTGGCGAACGAACGCGACTTTGTCGAAAACAACCGCCACCGCGACGTGCTGGCGCGCGCCTTCGAACTCGCAGGTATCGACTATGGTCGGGCCGATTTCGCAATCGTCGATGGCGTCCCTCAGATTTACGAGATCAACACAAATCCCCACCATGCGTCACGCCGCGCCTTGGAGCGCGACACACATCCGGGCCGGCTGGCCGTGCAGCTCAGCGCCGAGGACAGGCTGCGAGAAGCAATTCTGGCCACCGCATCGCAGGACCGCGGACCGGTTGTCATGAGCGATCCCATGCTCATGCGTCAGCAGACATTTCGGGCCAGGCTGTATGGGCTCAGAAGACCGTGATCGACTTGTCGATCACGGTCGAGTTCGATTTCCATTCGGACGAGTATCGCAATCTTTTGCAGGCTTCGAACGCAACGGCTTTCCAGCATCCGGACTGGCTCGACCCCTTTTACCGCATCCTTGCTCCCGCGCATGCCAACAAGCCGCATATCGTCCTGGGGCGCGATCGGGCTTCCGGAATGCTGCAGCTTGTCCTCCCGATGATAAGGGCCGGGAGCTCGGTGCAGTACGCGTTCCTCGGCGTTACCGACTATGCATGCCCCATCGTCCGCCCCGCTATTGTTACAGCAGCAAGTGGATTGGCCGAACGCCTGCGTGCTGTCATCGACGGCAGGCCGCTGGAGATCGCTCCCGTACGCAGTGAGCATGTCGCAGTGTGGCGAACGATCCTCGGATTCGACCCGCGGCCACTGCCGTACATGGCGCATT
Source organism: Hyphomicrobiales bacterium (assembly GCA_038259455.1). Taxonomy (GTDB): domain Bacteria; phylum Pseudomonadota; class Alphaproteobacteria; order Rhizobiales; family Rhizobiaceae; genus CAMYMG01. The sequence continues at coordinate 3,147 of JBBSOT010000066.1, forward strand.
CGATGGCAATATCGAGCGCCCGGAAAGATCGTGCATTGCCGCTCTTCAGCAGTCGCCGGCGAAATGATCTGGCACGCAAGGCAAAGCGGCTCGGACAGCTCGATCTCGAGCGTGTTCGCGGTCCCGCGATAGCCGATGTCTTCCTCGAGGCTCAGACATGGCGAAAGGGCCGATTCGAAAATGACCCGCTTCAGCTCGACCATGGCCTGGAATTCTATCGCGAGGTGGCGTTGCAGGGAGACAAGTCCGGCCTGTCCCGCACCTTCCGTCTGTCCCATGACGGGCGCAATGTCGCGATGCTTTTTGGCCTGGTCGATGGACCATGCTTTCGTTACCTGATCCTTGCCTGCAATTACGCCGAGTATTCGGCCTTTTCGCCGGGCCTGCTGATTTTCCAGCATGTGATCGAACAATGGGCGCAAGAAGCCGGAAACGTCTTCGACTTCACGATCGGCGATGAGCCCTACAAGCGCCAACTTGGGTGCACATCAACGCCGATGTACGCATTTGCCGGCAGCTGACGGTTTTTGCCTCGCCCGCGTCGGGCCGGCTGTCGATGAGCACAATGAGACGCGACGCCCTCACAAGGGCTGGCATCGACATCGTCCACCAGATCGAACGGCCCGACCGTCTCGGCGACCGGCCGCGCTCATCGAAACAGTCGCCAAGAAAGCAGCCGACTATTTTTCAGCGGGGTAGGCGGGTTGTACGACTCTGCAACAAGTTAGTCGGGCGAAGCTCTCATGCTTTCCCCAAAGACAAGGATCGCAATCGTCTGCTGTGGCAAGGCGAGACCCGAAGGCCGACTAGGACGAATAACGTGCTCGTCGCTCGCCCTTGTTTCCATTGTGTTCGATGGCCGGCTTTGGTGGGCACGACGTAAAGCCGAACAACAAACCACATTTGGCGAGCAGCACGGGCTCCGAATTTCCGAAATAGATCCTGAGCCCGCCAAAGGCGCGCGGCAAGACAGTGGTGCCGAAGGCGTCTTCGCCAAGATTTGTCAGGCCCGGTAGCGCGGATATGCCTGGCATGACGATGTAAGGCTCTTCGTTTGGCAAGGATCTCGCCTGTGCGGGCATCATGCCGCCGATCCCGAGAAGTGCGGCAGCAGATGCAATTTTTCCTGCGACGCTGAGCTTCTCCGCAAACGCCGAAGTATCCGTAACAGACAACTCGTCGACCGGCGTCAGTCTGCCCGAAGGCTGTCTGCGAACGACGTCAATCTTCTTCACGTAGCGGCGAATGGACTGATCCGTCCGGCCGCTGAGAATGGCTTCTGCATTGAGCAGGATCTCGGCTGATCGATCCTCATCCGACGATGCGGTGGCAGCATCCACAACGAGGAGCAATTCGCCTGTTTCAGCGCGCCAGAAAATCTTCTCGATGGTCTTGCCGAACTGCCTGCGCAAATCTGCCGTGAGAGTGAGAAGCTCCTTCGCCCGCAGGAATGCCCCCGTTGGATCCGAGAGGATGGCGTCGTGCCTGAACGGCTCATAGAATTTCTCGATACTTTTGGGTGTGGCCAATCGTTCCAACGAGTAACGCTTGACGCGAACGCGGACATGACTGTCGGCTTCACGAACGGCGATCCCCAAGGCTCGTTCTTGTTCGACGCTCAAGGTCTCTTCTGATGCATGGACGGTCACGGCGCTGCGTCGCAGCGATGATCCGTTGTCCATCGCAGCGAGAAAAAACCGTCCGAAACGCCTGTCCGATAGCAAGGCTGATACAGCCTTGTGCATTTCACCCTGCACATTCATTGATCTGCCCCATCCCAACAGTCGATGCCCAAGTCGACGCCCTAGAATTCAGCTATGAGCTAGCGGAATTCGTTGCTTCCCTAACGTAATTGATACGTAAGCGATCAGCGATGTCCAGACTTTTTCGAATCAGCGGCAACTTTGCCCGCTCGCCATCGGACCGCCCAGCCTGGCTGAATGACACTGATCGAGTGTCGCAACCACTCGTGGGGTCGTATCGCCAAAGGCATATTTTGAGGCGGTTTACGGCTGCCTTCGACACCCTTCGCTCGTCGATCTTTATGGTCTGGACCACAATTCGGCGTGACATTGGGCAAGCAGCGCTGCCTCGCGTCTGGCCGCGAAACGGCGATCCCGGCTCTTCTGGAGCGCGTTCATCCAGAACGGCAGCCATGGCATGACCGTGATTTCCCACGGAATTTTCTCTGCCTGCGCCCTGTTCTCTCGTCCGATGGCTTCGCCAAGACCTTCCGAGAACAGCAACTCTGCAAGCTTGTCCGCCATCAACACCGGATCCTCGTGATCGACGATGAAAGCCGACTGAAGCGGGCCGGACACGTCACGTACTATTCCGACATCCGTCGAGATCACGGGAACTCCGCTCGCCATCGCTTCGAGGACAGGATTTGGGGTGCCTTCCATCTGGGACGTACAGACGAGAACGTCGAGATCGCGGTAGAATCCGGGCATTTCCTCAAACGGAATCCGCTTCACTTGCGGGTCGGCAATACGAACGCCGATCGATTTGCCGCGGCGCTCGAGTTCGGCAAGCATCGGGGTGAAGAGGCGCCGGAAACCCTTGATATCGGGGCCCGCGGATTTGCCCCAGCTGCTGTTTCCGACCCAACCGACTGTCGGCTTTTCACGACGCCTTCCGTTGCCTTCGCCCGGATGAAAATGACAAATGTCCACACCATCGATGATGACCGCATCCGGCGGCGGTATCAAAGGTGAGTTCCGGTAGATATCTTGCAGCCGGTTTGACGACACCGTGTATCCATCGATCAGGCAATATCCGTCACGTCGTTCATCGAAGGCTGACGGCGAACTGTGCAGGTGATCGTATACCGATGTGGTGAAGACGCAGCTGCCGAGAGCGCTGACAAGCTCACTCGGCCGGAGCATCATGGTCTCCGCGACCCGAACCAACGTCTCGCCGGAGAGAAGATGAAAGAGGTCTTCCCGCCAGAAAATGTGACAAACGTCTATCTGCTCGGCGAAAATACGCTCGAAGAGCAAATGGGGAGTGTCGATATTGTCAGCCAGATAGAGTTTTTGAAATTGTGCGGCTCCCTGGCTATGCCTGACGATGTTGTTGGCGATATTGTCGAATGCCCAGTCCGGCTGGTCGGGGCAAAGAAGAACTCGGATGGGGCGCTGCAAATGACCCTGTGTGAATGGTTCCATGCCCTGCCTGTCGACCGTTGCCACGCGACCCAGTCATCGGCCTTCGCATCATTGTTCGGGCATCGTCAATCCCGATTGCCCTTACGGCAGCAGGGCGGCCATCCATGATGGGCATACAGGATGCATGGAAGCGCTGGCGGAGCGCTTCATGGCTGTCGCCGCGCACGCCAGAACCTCCTGCGCCTGAAAAGCTGAGGTTACAGGAAGTTCTGCTCGTCACGCATTCAAACGATCCACACGCCGGCTCAATCGTTTTCAACGCCGAGATGGCTCTGCGATACGCGGGATTGCCGAGCATCGTGCATGTGTTGAGCGACGACGGCTCACTACCGGCCTTGGGCAGTTTTGCCGTTGTAGTTCTGTGTACCGAGTTGATCGGTGAACTGACGCCGCCAACGGCGCGTGATCTTAGCGATTTTGTCAGGCAAGGCGGGGGACTTGTCGTGGCACACCGGGGTTGGAATGAGCAGCTGACAGAATGTTTCGGCATGAAGACCGGTCTTGATGAGCCCGAAATGTCTGAGACGGAAAACGAGGATTTCCGGTTCGTGCAGGCGGTTTTTCCTGGCGTTGCCGGGGCCAGACTGAGTCCCGATCAGTACTGCGGAAATTACGGCTTCCTCCTCTCGGCAGCCGATCTTTCAGATAAATCCGAGGTTCTGGCTGATGACGGCAACGCACGACCGCTTTGCTGGAAGTCTCCGTTTGGCAACGGCCAAACGGTCTTCTGGAATTCCGTCATTCTCTCTGAAAAATGCATGCGCGGGTTTCTGGTGCAGTCGATACTGGCCTGCCGCCCGTTGTCGGCAATGCGTGTCATCGGCTTTGGAATGATCCAGATCGACGACTCCCCGCCGCCGGTCAGCGACAGTCATCTCGAACCGATCTCAAGCGAATATCCCGGCATGGATGCGAATGTGTTCTACCACGACATCTGGTACCCGGACATGTCCAGTCTCCGGTCCAGATATGGCCTGTGCTATTCCCACTACAGCGTGATCAACTACGAAGATGGCGGGTCGAAACTGGCCGGCGATAACACCTACGCCGCCAGCCTCTTTGGAAACGCCATAGCCAGGAAGCGTTTCGGCGCGTCATGGCGGGAGCACTTGCATCAGGACGACGAACTGGGTTTCCACGGATACAACCACGTGCCACTGATATCCGACAATTGGGGTGATCCTGCCGCCGTCGATGCAGCAATGAAGCTCGCGCGAGAACTCTGGATCGATGGCGTATCGGAGCGACTTCCGACGTCATATGTTCCTGCTGGGAACGAGTTCCATCCCGAGCAGCTCAAGGCACTGGTGGGCGCGTTCCCCGAGATCACGATCGTGTGCAGTACCTATTCTGCAGGACACCATGACAATGGCGAGTTCCGGGAATTCGGACCGGAGCCATGGCATGAGGCGCTGATCTGCCTGCCACGCGAAACAGCGGGCTACGTGATGACGGATTACGGGAGGATCAGGATGCTCTCGCAACTGGCCAACTTCGGCGTCTGGACGCATTATATTCATCCCGACGACATTTTCGACATTCCAGTCGGTGGCGAAGTGACCGGCGATACGCGCAACAGGGAGTACCGCTTCTGGCGCAAAGGGAACGCGCAGGGGCAGCAAGGTCTTTACGATTGCTTTGCGCACTGGATCGGTTTTGCCCGAAAGCACTTTCCCTGGATCGAGTTTCTGACAACGTCAAAGGCTGCCGAGCGGTTCGCGCAGTGTTCAGGGTCGATGCCGGCGATCGCAGCCGGCAGAAAACGCCTTTGGATCAATGCTGAAACTGGCGGCATTTACTATCTCCGCGTAAGCGGAGCGATGAACATCGCTCCTGCCTCGACCCGGGCCATCGAAATCCTTGATTGCCAGGAGATTTCGGTAGGGCGGCTGTATGTCGTCAAATGTCGGGCCGGAGAGACAGACATAGATTTCTTCTAGAGCTATCAGTGCGCGGCTTTCGATGGCGCACGCACTATCCGCCGCCAGGCGTCACGCGCGGCTGAGGCGCCAGCAAGGTTTCTCGGATCGAGAGCAATAGGGAAGCCGCCGATATCGGGCTCAACGTCCAGCACATGGACGGCCGAATACGGCCAGTGCCCCGCCGGCCAGCTTCAGTTCCAGTCTCACCTCTGCGGGCATTCGGCAGATGGTCCTGGGCGGCAATGCAGTAACCGGCTGGGGCGAACAGGTCACACGACGGGCGTCCTGGAACGTCCGGACGGCGCGTTTTGCGGCAGGCAGCCAAGGCCGACCAGGGTCGTTCTCACGGCCTCGTCGATCGGCGTTGAGGGCTCGGCGCCGATCGCGGCAACGAGACGCGTGTTCGGCATCCGCAGCGGCTGCTGCCACAGATAACGCATCTCCTTCAACTCCCGAAGGAAGATCACGAAGGGCGCTGCGAAGGGCACTATCCACCAGGGGAAACGCCTGATCTTGAGCGTCGGGTTTCCCGTGACCCGTCGGATGGCGGCGGTCAGCCTTGTGCCATCCGCGTCCCAGAAGCCTTCCATGTGATAGGCCGCGAAGGCCGGAAGGGCGTCGCCCTTTTCCATCAGGCGCAGCATGGTCTCGGCGACATCCGGCAGGTAGGCCCACTGATGGCCGATGCCGGGCTTGCCGGGATAGGTCACGGAGGTCAACGGCTTTCCGGGCGTCACCATGGCTTGTGAAAACCAGCTGTTTGCTGCTTTCGCGCCAAAGAAATCGCCGGCACGCACGATGATGACCCTGATCCCGTCTTTCGTGGCGCGTTCCAGCCGATGCTCCATTTCAACCCGGATGGCGCCTTTCTTCGTGACGGGGTGTTGCGGTGCATCCTCGGTAAGGAGAGGGAATGCGTCCGGGCCGAAATTGTACACGGTACCCGGCAGAAGAACGGTGGCGCCGACCGATTTCGCCGCGGCGATCGTGCTGTCCAGCATCGGCAGAACCAGCGTTTCCCAGTTGGCATAGCCTGCGGGATTGACGGCATGAACAATGAGGCCGGCACCCTTTGCGGCGGCCAGCACGTCTTGCGGGTTCATGGAATCGCCGGAAATCCAGTCGAACTCCGGTTGCTGCGAGGCCGCCCTGGCCGCATCCCGGCTCATCGCGCGGACCGTCCAGCCGCGTTCCTGGAGAAGGCGTGCGACCTCGCCACCGATGCCGCCGCTGGCGCCCAGCACCAGTGCCTTCAATTGTCGGTGTCCGTCATGGCCGTTCTCCTTCAGGTCGATGAAGGCACTATCGGGCTTTGGCGGACTAAACGAAATTGCTGAAAATCCTTTAGCTGCTATACTAAAATGTATGAATAAGACCGAACCGAGCTGGGATTTCTACCGGTCCTTCCTGACGGTGATGCAGGAAGGGTCGCTGTCTGCGGCGGCGCGCGAGCTCGGTCTCACGCAGCCGACGATCGGGCGGCACGTCGAGGCCCTCGAAACGATCATCGGGTTCCAGCTCTTCATCCGCACACCGCAGGGCCTGATCCCGACCGAGGCAGCCATCGAACTGAGGCCTCACGCGGCGCAACTGGCCGCCGATGCCGCGGCGCTTGTGCGCGCGGCAACCGGGCATTCCCGAGACTCTGGCGCGTCCGTCAAGGGTACCGTGCGCATCAGCGCCAGCGAGGTGATCGGCGTAGAGGTGTTGCCGCCGATCCTTGCGGATCTCGGCGAAACCCATCCTGACCTGGTAATCGAGCTTTCGCTGTCGGATGCCGTCGAAGACCTGCTGCGGCAGGAAGCCGATATTGCCGTGCGCATGACGGAGCCGGCACAGAACGCGCTGGTCGTGAGGCGGATTGGCGGCATCCCGCTCGGCCTGTTTGCCCATCGTCGTTACCTCGAAGCTCATGGGACCCCAGAGTCCGTCGAGGACCTCGGCCGGCACCGGATGATCGGCTTCGACCGTCAGAATGCGTTTATTCGGGCAGTGCGCAAACGCGTCCCGGTCGTGGCAAGCATGCGTGCTTCATTGAAGGCCGACAGCAACCTGGCGCAGCTGGCGTTGATCCGGGCCGGGTGCGGCGTCGGGATTTGCCAGAACAGGCTTGCAAGCCGCGATCCGGCGCTTGCGCATGTCCTTGCAAAGGAATTGGCGTTCAGTCTCGAGACGTTCCTCGTGATGCACGAAAATCTGAGCACCACGCCGCGATGCCGCGTCACCTTCGATGCGCTGGTTGAGGGCATGTCCGCGTATATTCGCGGATAGGCCCTGAGCGGGTTGGTCGCGACGGCGCATTGTGGCGATCTGTCCTCAGGCATGAAAGAGCAGGCCACGCGCCTCATGCTGCCAGCGGCTGCATCCCGGCCAGACCCGCGGCCTCCGCCTTCACGCACGCCGCCATGCGCATGTGCAGCGCCTGAAGCTCGGCCAGCGTCCAGTCGAAGCTGGCGATCCGCTCCGTAACCTCGAGGACCGGGCGCGCATGGGCGTCGCGTCCGGCCTGATACGCGGCGCCATCGCCCGGTGACGCCGCCAGCACAGTTGCGAGGCCCTGGGCGTCCAGGAAGGCGTCGGTGATGCCATGCGCGGTCAGCGGATCCTTGAAACAGCCGGCGTCTCCCACCAGCGCCCAGCCCGGACCAGCAGCGGCGCGCAGGAACCCTGGCGCACCGGGAAACCGGCGAAGACGTGTCGCCGGGCCCTGCCGGTGAACCGCGCCAGCCAGGGATTCGTCCCACCGCGACAAGATCCCGGCCATGCAGCCGACTGCGCCACCGGCGAGGCGGACGCGCATCTCCTCGGGCCGGCACGAGACGAAGACGCAATGCTGGCCGCCATTCGTCGGGATCAGGCCGGCGGCAATCCCGGTATCGTAGAACCACCGATATCCCTCGTTCGGCAGACCGTCGAAATAGCCGAAGCAGGCGACCGTGCGCTCCTGCGACTCCAGCATCGTCGCTGCCCCGACTGATTGGGCGACGGCCGACATGCGGCCATCGGCGCCGATGACGATGCCGGCGCCTATCCGAACAAAGCTCCCTCCGACTCGCAGCAGTGCCCCATCGACACGGCCGCGCGTGCTCCTGGTCACGCCCTCGAACGTCACGCCGGTTCGCAATTCCGCGCCTGCCTGCCGCGCCGCGGTTCCCAGGACCCTGTCGAGCACGAACCGCCGCGGGGCGAGCAGCCCCCTTGCCCGGCCGAAAGGCTTGAGTGGGATGTCCACGGTCTCGCTGCCATAGATAAACGCCGTGCGCTCCACCCATGGCGTGCCGGCCTGCCCGAGCGCCTCGAGCAGCCCCCAGCGGTCCAGCAGCATGACGGCCGGCCGCGTCAGCGCGTGGGTCGACAGCATGTCGCCGATCTCCGGCGCACGATCGACCAGGAGCACACTTGCACCGGCCCGGGCCAGGAGCATGCCAGTCGCAGCGCCGGCGCAGCGTGCGCCGACGATGACCGCGTCGTAGTGATTTCGATTGAACGTCATGGCTTGGCTCCTTTCATGCGGCCAGCGAGGCGCCGAGCGCAGCGGTCAACGGTACAGCCAGCGCCCTGGCGTCCTCGCTCGCGCCCTCGATATGCGTGGAAAGCCCCGTGCGCAGGTAGGGCAGGCCCATGACGAAGAGCCCCGGCGCCACGACGCCGCCCTCGTGCATGATGCGTCCCTTGCGGTCGAAGACCGGGAGGTCGAGCCAGCCGTGGTCGGGCAGGTAGCCGGTCGCCCAGACGATCGCCTGCACCGCGCCGCCCGTCAGGTCGAGTTCCAGTTGCGGCGCATCGGGCACGCGTGTCCGCGCCAACCGCTCGGGCGGGCTGGTCAGCTCGTCGAAGCCGGCGTTCCTCGCCCACGCGTCTATCTGGTCGAGCAGGCGGTCAAGCTTGAGGTCCGCGAGCATGCACTGGTTGGCAAGGGAGCCCGAGAAATACACCCGCTGGCGGTCGAGCCCCGCGAGGCGCCCGACGATCCGCACGCCGAGATCCTGCAGGGCGTTGAGATCCATGTCGGCAAGGCTCGGGTCGCCGAGCAGCGGCAGCGACGGCAAGCGCCGCATGCGCTCCAGGTCGTCCACCTCGGTGTAGGGCGTGTGGAAAATCCGTGCGAGATGGGTCCAGGTCAGCATGTCGGCATCGCGGTAGACGCGCGGCATGCGCAGGTGATTGCCAACGGCAAGCGTCACCTGCCGGCCGGTCAGTTGCAGCTCGCGCGCAATATTGAGGCCTGAGGCGGAGGCCCCGACGACCAGCATGCCGCCCTCTGGCAGGTCCGACGGCCTGCGGTAAGCCTGCGAGGTCATCTGGGTGATGTGCGGCGGCAGGTCTGCGGCGATCGCCGGAACCTTGACGCGCGCGCAGGCGCCCGTCGCGATCACAAGGGTCTGCGCCTCGAAACTGTCGTGCGTGGTGTCGACGATGTAACGGCCGCGTGCGGGCCGTGCCGATACGACCTGCGTGTCGGTCTCGATCGGCGCGCCGATGTTCCGGGCGGCGCGCTGCATGCGGTCGGCGAACGCCGCGCAAGGCATGAAGCCATCGGCGTCCAGGCGAGTGTCGTCTAGGCCCGGCAGCGGGTTCAGCCAGTTGGGCGTGAGCAGGCGCAACGAATCCCCCCGCGCGGTGCGCCAGCGGTTCGCTACCTCGCCGCGCTCCAGGACGACATGGTCGACGCCGTGCGCGGACAATTCGTTGCTCATGGCAAGGCCGCATTGTCCGGCCCCGATGATCACTGTCGAAACGCGTCTCATCGCGTTGTCCTCATTCGTGCGCCGGGCCCTCCGGCCCGGCCGTCGTTGGGGGATCCGTCCGGTCGGCGCTCAGACGCGCCAGAACCAGGAGGTTGCCGCGCGCCTCTGCATCGCCTCGGTGCGGCTTACGCCGATGTCTTTCAGCATCCAGTCGTCACATTGGACCAGCGTTGCGTAGTCGCGCCGGGCGGCGAGTTTGCGTTTCGCCGTCCGGACCAGTGTGGTGAACGGGTCGCTCATCTGACCGAGACCCTGACGTTGCCGGGGTTGGTGATGATGTCGAAGACGGCGGAGCGCTTCTGCGACTGGGCGACCACCGCCGCGATCTCGTCCTTGGTCGCCTCCGCATCGATGTCGAACATCACGCGGATCGCGGAGAAGCCGTTGCGAACATCGGCGTCGATGCCGAGGATGCCGTAGATGTCCATGTCGCCTTCCACCGAGGCCGTGACGGATCGCAACTGGATGCCGCGGTTCTGCGCCACCGATGCGACGCCTGCTGAAAGACAACTGGCGAGCGCCGACAACACGATCTCGACCGGCGTAGCGCCCATGTCGCCGGCGGCGAACTGGGGTGGGTGATCGGCATCGATCGTGAAGGAGCGGCTGTGCTTCTGCTCTTCGCCGAGACCGAAGAATGACTCGACGGTCGAACGGCTGTGCACGCCGCCAATCCATTGGCAGCTGGCGCGCCAGGTAAACTTGGCTGCTTCGGGCGCCTTGGACAGCGCCTCGCGGGCGCCGAGCAGGGCTTCTATGTTGACGCCGTTGTCGGCGCGGTTGCTGGCGTTGAGCACGTTCATCATTGTTTCCTCTCAAATCCGCGAACCCGGACCCGTGACCGTCGGTTCATCCGACCGTCCGTCCGGTTCGGCGGCCTTATGACAGGCCGGTCGATACGAAGCTTGGCGACGCCGTGGGGAAATCCTGGGGAAACTCTGGAGATTTTCGCGGGACGCCCGTCGCAAGGGAAAAGCTGCGTCATGCCGGCGCGGATGCACTGAAACAGGACGTTGCGGACCTGCGCCGCCGGTGCCATTGCCCGGTTACAGAAGCGCTATTTGCTGCGCAGGCATTGGCACTGGGCCAAGTCCGGCAACACAGTTGGCGCGACACCGTCGCTGGGCTCGTCCATGGGAGATAGGGTGAATGATCCGCTTCGTAAGACCGTCTCGTTCCGACACGGATGACAGTCCGTCAATCTCCGGTCATAATCAGGCATGAGGTACGTATTCGACTCTTTCGTCGTCGATGCGGCGGCGCGCGAGCTGATGGCATCGGGTCAACCGGTCAGGATCGAGCCGATGGTGCTGGACCTGCTTATCCATCTGATCGAATGCCGGGACCGGGTCGTCCCGAAGGACGAACTGGTCGGCGCCGTCTGGCAGGGCCGCTTCGTTTCAGACGCCGCGGTGTCGAGCGCCGTCAGCGCGGCACGGCGCGCGCTCGACGATGACGGCAATCGCCAGCAGCATATCCGCACCATGCACGGCCGCGGCTTCCGCTTCGTCAGTCCGGTCGTCGAGGCCGGCGCACAATCCGCGCCCGCCGCCGACGAAGGCGAACTCCGCCAGCAGGAGATCCGTTACTGCCAGAGCGCAGACGGCACCCGCATCGCCTATGCCTTAGCGGGCTCCGGCCCACCCCTGGTCAAGTCCGCGAACTGGCTCCATCACCTCGAGTTCGACTGGGAAAGCCCGGTCTGGCGCCATTTCTTCCAGGAGTTCACGAGCCGCCAGCGGCTGCTGCGCTACGACGGCAGGGGCATGGGACTGTCGGCCTGGGACGTCACCGACTTCAGTTTCGAGCGCCAGATGGAAGACCTCGAGGCGGTCATCGAACAGGCCAGCCTGAAAGAGTTCGCCCTGTTCGGCATATCGCAGGGATGTTCCACGGCGGTCACCTACGCCGCCCGGTATCCGGAGCGCGTCTCCCGTCTCGTCCTACTCGGCGGATATGCAAGGGGTTGGAAATGTCGAGACGAGCCGACGGGCGCGGTGATGAGGCAGGCTGCGATCGATCTGATCCGGGTTGGCTGGGGCCAGGACAATCCTGCCGTGCGGCAGATGTTCACCGCGCTCTACATGCCCGACGCTCCGGCCGAAAGCCAACGATGGTTTTCGGATCTCCAGCGCAAGACGACGAGCGGCGAGAACGCGGCCGCGATCCTCGATGCTCACGGCGGGGTGAACGTCCGCGCCTTGCTGCCGCAGGTCAAGGCGCCGACGCTCGTCATTCATTCCCGGCACGATGGCGGCGTGCCTTTTGCACAAGGACAGGAACTGGCCGCCGGCATCGCCGGCGCGCGGTTTGCCGTGCTCGACACGACCAACCACATCCTGCCCGCAACCGACCCCGCCTGGACCCGCTGCGCCCGGCTGATCCAGGATTTCCTCGCGGAGTAGTGCGAACCTGGAAGGGGAAACTCGGCCAGGGTGCGCTCCTTGAGCCAGCCTCACTCCGCCGCTCCATCCACAGCAAGTGCCGCACCCTGCGGCCAACCTGATGTGGAGCGGCCTTGTGCTGCCGCTTGTGGCGATCTGTCCTCAGGCATGAAAGAGGAGGCCACGGTCGATGATCGCGGCCTCACCCTCAAGGTCACCCCGGCGTTCGAGAAGTCGGAATTAAAGAGTCGTGCCCTGTGGAGCGGACGTGTTAGGCTTTCGCAGGTGCCGGAAGTCCAGGGATTTCCCAAGTGCGCACCTGCCGAGTGATGACTTGCGTTGCGAGTTTTCGGCCCCTGAAAGCCACGGTCATGTCGCAGAACCCGATTGCCCATTTCGAGGCAGCCAGCACGCTTGCCATCGTGGTGGCTTCGAACGAGCCACTGCTGTTTCTGACCGAAGACCTGAAGGTCATCGCAGCGAGTGCTTCTTTCTGCCGGACATTTCAGCTCGACCCGGCAACCGTACCCGGCAGAAGCCTGGGTGAGCTTGGAAGCGGCGAGTGGGCGATGCCAAGGCTTTTCTCGCTGCTGAGGGCAACCGCCTCGGGAAGCGCGCAGATCGAAGCCTACGAAATTGACCTCGACCAGCCTGACCAGAGGATACGGCAACTCGTTGTCAACGCCCGGAGGCTGGATGACGGTGACAAGGACCACATCCGGCTGCTGATGGCGGTCAGCGATGTAACGGACGCCAGGGCCGAAACCCGAAAGAAGGATCAACTCGTCAGAGAGAAGGCGATCCTGATCCAGGAGGTCCAGCACCGGGTCGCAAACAGCCTTCAGATCATTGCCAGCGTTCTTATGCAGAGTGCACGCAGGGTCCAGTCGGAGGAAGCACGGGGGCATATCCAGAACGCCCACCACCGCGTCATGTCGATCGCGGCGGTGCAGAAGCAGCTCTCGACGTCCCCGGGCGGCAACGTCGAACTCCGCACCTACTTCAGGCAGCTATGCGAAAGCCTCGGGGCGTCCATGATTGCGGATGAGGACAGGCTTTCCATATCGGTGACTGTCGACGACAGCGTCGTGGAAGCCGACGTTTCCGTCAGTTTCGGGCTCATTATCACCGAACTGGTGATCAACTCGCTCAAGCACGCATTCCCTGACGAACGATCGGGCAGGATCGTGATAGACTTTAGATCCACGGGCAGGGACTGGGCCTTGTCGGTCGCCGACGATGGCATCGGCATTGCAAAGGGAAGCAATGCGCCAAAGTCCGGCCTGGGCACCGGTATCGTGGAAGCACTTACCAAAAATCTGGGTGCCGAGATCGAATTGACGAACGCGAATCCCGGCACCGTGGTGACGATCAGCCATCGAGAGGCAACCGGACTGCGCGAACACCTTCCAAAGGTGGCCTAAAAACTTGGCCATCGCGCCAAACGGACACAGCAGAAAATGCGTTCAGAAGAACACAACCCGGGTCGCAGATGCTAAATGGTAAGGCGGTCGTCCTTGTGGTCGAAGACAGCCCACTCATTCGAATGAGTGCGATGGAACTGGTTATCGATGCTGGCTATGAGGCGCTTGAGGCGGAAAATGCCGACGAGGCGATCCGCATCCTGGAGTCGAGAAGCGATATCGACCTGGTTTTTACCGACGTGCAGATGCCCGGAACAATCGACGGCATCAAGCTGTCGCACTACATCCGCGACCGCTGGCCACCGGTCAGGCTGATGGTCGCTTCCGGCAACAAGATTGTTGACGAGAGCAGTCTTCCCATAGGCAGCAAGTTCTTTTCCAAACCGTACAGCAACCATCAGATCGCAGACGCCATGGCGCGTCTGCTGGCCGGCGAAACCGCAATATTGCCCTCGTCGTAGCCGCGCCTCTTTAGGCTTAACCCAAGCCCACGTTCACCAACTTCCCGACCGTCGCATTCAGGCTTTTGGCGGTTTTGAGTTTCGACCGGCATGGAACCTCGGTGGAGCCTCACGCCACCGGTTCAGCCACCGCCGCCACGGCATCGAAGTTCGCGTCCTGCGGCACCACCCTTATCGTGTGCGGCCGGGTGCTGCCGCGAATGGCGATCTCGCGCGTTTCATAGGCCGACATGTCGATGCCAGACAGGCTTGCCGCGTCGTCCGAAATGACGATCGACGCATCCAGATCCTTCGCCGCCGATTCCAGCCGGCTGGCGATGTTGACCGTGTCGCCGATCGCAGTCACCCCCATCGCTCCGCCATAGCCCATGGCGCCGACGATGGCCGGGCCGGCATGGATGCCGATGGCGACCCTCAGCGGCGCCGGGAGCTCGGCTGCCAGTTCTTCGCTCAGGTGCCCAAGCTCGGCAATGATGGTGGCCGAGGCAACCAGCGCCTGCCGGCATGCCTCGCCCTTCGTCGTGCCAAGGCCGAACAGCGCCATGGCGCCGTCGCCAATGAACTTGTCGAGTTGCCCGCCCGCCTGCTCGACGGCCTTTCCGACGACGGCGAAATAGCGGTTGAGCAGGAACACGATGTCATAGGGCAGCCGGTGATCGGAAAGGGCGGTGAAACTCCTGATGTCGCAAAACAGCACCGCGATCTCCTGCTCGCGTCCGGGAGCCGACTGGCGGCCGCCGATGGGCAGCGCGCGCTCGGAGCCGGCGGCCAGAAGCGGCATCACGGTCAGGTCGTGCACTGGCCGGAACTGGCAGGCAAGCCTGACGTCCGGCCCGGCATCGATGCGCATCAGCGTCAGTTCCTCCACCGAACCGGGCAGCGGCTGGCCCTCGATCCCTCGCGTGACGCGGACGCGGCAGGTCGAGCAACGGCCGCGTCCGCCGCACACCGAGTAATGCGGCACGCCGCCGATGCGGCTCGCCTCCAGCACGGTGTGGCCCCTGGGCAGGCGGACCACCTGGCCGCGGTCGTAACGGGTCTCGAC